>JASFRI010000221.1:0-6924 GCA_050115015.1 Acidobacteriota bacterium | reverse complement strand
GGCCTCGTCGGTGTAGGGAGTCCGTCCGGGTCATGGAACCGGGCCCGGCGGTCCGGGATCGGGATTATCCGTCCCGGCCCTCGATGAACCGCTTGAAGCTCAAAAGATCCTCCATGAGCATGTCCTCCTGTTCCGCCGTCGGGGCGACGTCCTTGCCGTTCGGGCCGTCCGGCGGCAGGAACTGCCACGTCGCCGTGACCTGGGTCTCGTGTTGCGGCAGCCCCGTGAAGGTGACCTGGCCGCTGGTCTTCACGTCGCCCCCGGTGCTGTTCCACGCCACGCGCTTGTTCTTCTCCAGGCGCGTGCATTCCACGTCGCACTCCAGGCGTCGTCCCTTCGCGCCCTCCACGCTCCAGTGCGAGGTGCGCTCCCCGGTGCGCACGACCCGCTTCACCCGGGGAAGGAACTCCGGCAGCCGTTCCGGATTCGCCCAGGCCTCGTAGACGTCCGGGACGTGCCGCTTCACGATGATGGTATGGGTGACCGGTTCGCTCATCTTCCTCCCTTCCTCGGCGGACGGCCGCTCCCGGTCCGGCGATCCGGAACCCGGGCCCGCGCTCGACAGTTGCTCAAGGCGTTCACGATGTCATCGCGGCGGCCGCCGGCCAACCGGAGGTTCTCCCATTCCCGGGCACGCGTCCGGCGGCGTCTTCGATACCCTCCCCGGGATGAGTGACGATGGCGCCAGACTGCGGGTCGGCACGTCCGGGTACCAGTATGACCACTGGCGCGGACGCTTCTACCCCGCGGGCCTGCCGAAGCGCGACTGGTTCGGGCACTACGCCCGGAGCTTCGACACGGTGGAGATCAACAACACCTTCTATCGCCTGCCGTCCCGGGAGACCTTCGAGTCCTGGCGCGAGGTGGCGCCGACGGGCTTCCTCTACGCCGTCAAGTTCAGCCGCTACGGCTCGCACCTGCGGAAGCTGCGGGACGCGGCCAGGTCCATCGGCCGCTTCCTCGACGCGGCGGAGGGCCTGGGCCCGATGCTGGGCCCGGTCCTGGTGCAGCTCCCCCCCTCCTGGCACGCGGATCCGGGGCGGCTTGCGGCGTTCCTCGACCGTGCCCCCTCCCGCCATCGCTGGGCGGTGGAGTTCCGGGACCGGAGCTGGCTGCGCGACGACGTGCTGCAGGTGCTCGCGGATCACGATGCGGCGATGTGCATCCACGACAAGATCCCGGATCACCCCCGGGAGCGGACCGCAGGCTGGACCTACCTGCGCTTCCATGGCCGCGACTATGCCGGGGGGTACTCCCACCAGAAGCTGTCGGCGGAGGCGCGCCGCATCCGCCGGTGGCTCGCCGAGGACATTCCGGTCTTCGCCTACTTCAACAACGACCTCGGCGGGCACGCCGTCGACGATGCCGCCCACCTGCGGCGATACGTGCGAGGATCGTGATCCGGGATATCGGCTGGGTCGCGTCGCCTCGACCTGTGTCCCCTGTTCGGAACCTCTACTGACCATCATCCGGGTCCGAGAGAACGGGCCAGCCCTCGGAGTCGAATCCCATCTTGCGGATCGAGAGGCGGAAGTCGCCGCCGCGATCTCTTGCATGTCTGCATTCCGGCGCTGTCGCGGAAGGAAGGAAGAGGAAGACGACCATGCTCTACACCTTCCCGGCTCGCGGACCGGCCGGTAGGTCACCGGTGGGTCAGGCGCGGCAGCGCGCGAGACGGTGTCGGGCGGAGCGGAGGGAGGTCCCGTGGCGGCGCAGGTTCTTCCAGGGGTCGTCCCGCTGGCCGAGTCGCCGGAACAGGTTGCCCAGGTTCCAGCTTCGCGGGCCGACGTCGCTCCGGGAGAGCTCCTCCCATTCGATGGGCGTCGCCACCGGGGCCCCCGGCAGCGCACGCAGCGAGTACGGCGCCACGGCGGTCTGGGCGTAGGCGTTCCGGCCCACGTCCAGGTAGAGCCGCCCGCGGCGCCGGTCCTTGCGGATCGCCGTGGTCAGCTCGTCGGGGTGGCGCGCCGCGAGTTCCTCCATCGCCTCCCGGGCGAAGCCACGGACCTCGTCGAAGCCGGCGGAGCCGTCCAGCGCCACCACCACGTGGAGCCCCCGGGACCCGGTCGTCTTGAGGAAGGGCCGCAGCCCGAGCTCTTCCAGGAGCTCCCGGCAGCGCCGGGCGGCGCTCCTCACCGGGGCGAACCCCTCGTCCGTTGGGTCGAGGTCGATCACGAGCTGATCCGGCCACTCCGGACGGTCCCGGGTGCTCAGCCAGGCATGGATGGGAATCACCGCCTGGTTCGCAAGGTAGGCGAGGGTGGCGCGGTTCCGGGCCACCACCAGCGTCTGGTCACCCCCCCGGCGCCGCTGGACCTTGACCCGGTCGATCCAATCGGGGAAGTACCCGCCGATCTGCTTCTGGTAGAAGCATTCCCCCTCGATCCCGTCCGGGCAGCGACGCATCACCAGGGGACGGTCCCGGAGATGGGGCAGGAGATGGGGCGCGATCCTCTCGTAGTAGTCGATGACCTCCCCCTTCGTCGGCCCCTCCGGGAACAGGGGCTTGTCCTCGTTGGAGGTCTCGAAGACGTGGGGACCGTAGCGGCGCTTGCCCATGGCTCAGCTCGGACGCTCCCGCGTCACCTCCGACGCCGCCTTGTCGGTGCGGAGGCCGAGGTAGCGTGGGTGCCGCAGTCGGTGCTCGTCGGTCCACTCGGTGAACCCGATCTCGGCCACCAGCTCCGGACGGATCCAGCGGACCTCATCCGCCCCGGGGACCGGGTCGTCCAGGGGCGACGAGGACCGGCGAAGCCGCTCCATGCGAGCCCGCAGGTCCTTCAGGGTCCGGTCGTCGAAGCCCGTGCCCACCTTCCCCGCGTACCGCAGCTTGCCCTCCTCGTGGTAGGCCAGGAGCAGGGCGCCGAAGGCGACGCGGCTCCCGCCTGGGGGGGTGAAGCCGACGATCACGAGCTCCTGACCATGGGCGCACTTGAACTTGAGCCAGTCCCTGGACCGTCCGGGATGGTAGGGCGCCTTCGCACGCTTCGCCAGCACTCCCTCCCACCCCTTCCGGCACGCCTCCTGGAAGTAGCGCTCCCCCGCGGCGTTGCGGTGGGGCGTGAAGCGCAGCGGGTCGTCCCAGTCCAGCGCTTCGCGCAGGAGCGCCTTGCGCCGTCGCTGCGGGAGCGAACGGGTGTCCTGTCCCGCCAGGTGCAAGACGTCGAACAGGTAGAAGTACACGGCGATGGAGCTGCCCAGCGCCTCGCCGCGATCGTGGATCCCCAGGCGTCCCTGCAGCCGGGAGAAGCTGGTCCGGTTCCCCTGGAAGGCGACCACCTCGCCGTCCAGGATGAAGGCCCCGGACTGCCGCGCGACGGCGTCGTGGAGCTCGGGCCAGGTGCCGTTCATGTCCTCCCGGTTCCGGGAGAGGAGGCGAATCCGGTCCCGGCGCTTGAAAGCCAGACACCGCACGCCGTCGAGCTTCCGCTCGAAGATCCAGCCCGGGTCCGAGAAGCGGTCGTCGGTGAGGGTCGCCAGCATCGGCTCGACCCAGCCGGGGGGCTCAGCCATCGTCCTCGCCGGCCACGTCGTCCACCGTCCGACCCGACAGCACCGAGGTGGGCTCGGTGCGGGCAGGAGCCCGGCGGGCGTCGGCGCCCTCGTCCTTCATCTTGACCAGCAGCCAGTTGTCCTCGTCGCCGCCCACCTTCGCGCGCACCAGTGCGTAGCCACCGCGGATCTTCCGACCCTCGAGCCATACCTCCGCCTGGCCCTCGTCCAGCTGGCGATCGACGGGGACGGGCTCCCCGTCGTCATTCTCCCGGATCGGCCGGTACGGTCCGGCGTCCCAGACGATCACCACGCCGCCGCCGTACTCCCCCTCCGGGATCGTGCCCTCGAAGTCCGCGTACTCCAGGGGATGGTCCTCCACGGCCCGGGCGAGCCGCTTCTCCGAGGGGTCCGTCGACGGCCCCTTGGGGACCGCCCACGAGCGCAGCACCCCGTCGACCTCCAGGCGGAAGTCGAAGTGGTGAGACCGGGCACGGTGCTCCTGGATCACGAAGATCGGGTTGTCCTCCTTCCACCGGCTCGTCCCCCCGGCCTCGCCTGAGGGCTCCGGGGAGCGTCGGAAGTCACGGCGGTCCCTGTAGCGCTGCAGATCGTCCTGCCGGGTCACCGCCGTGCCCCCCTCCCGGACCCGCGACCGGCGGGGCCCGTGCTCATGGCCGGAAGACGCTCCGGAACCGGTCGAAGTGCACGACGAACCCCAGGTAGGCCTCCAGCAGCACCACCAGGATCGCCAGGGGGAGGCCGCCGGGCGCCAGGAACGCGTGGAAGAGGAAGATGTTCACCACCCCCGGCGCCAGCAGCAGCAGCGCCAGGGCGGAGAACTTCCGGATCAGCAGCAGGAAGCCCGCGACCACCTCGATCCCCTTCACCAGATAGAGGAGATAGCCGGTCTCCGCCAGCGCCCCCAGGAACCTCCCGGCGGGCTCCGGCAGCTCGGGCAACGGCAGGAAGCCCAGGAAGCCGTTGAGCCCGAAGACGAAGAAGACCAGCCCGAGGAGCGCCTGCGCCCCGATATCTATCCACTTTCTCATGCGTTCATGCTAGCAGACCGGGCGCGGGACCCCGTTCCCGGCAGCACCCGATCCCGGGCCACGGAGATCTCCCATGGACCGGCTCGTCCGCGGATGCACCGGGTCCGGGAGGCCCGGCCTCTGGCCTTCCTCGTCGGCCGGGTGGTTGACCACCGACTCGGACTCCCGCGTGGTGAAGCCGGCGCCGGTGAAGGCGGAGCGCGCCTGGAAGCGGACGGCATCCGGCTCAGTCCCGTGTGGGAGAGCGCGATGGTGGCCACCCTCGTGAGCAGGATGGACAGCGAGACCACCAGGAGCAACGAGATGATCGCGACAGGGCTCAGGCCTCCCGGCGCGTGAGGTTGCCATCGAAGCGCATGGACGGGATCCTATACCGGTCGTCGCCGGCACCAACGCGAGCCGTACGGGATGGGAATTTCACCGGAGCGTCCCTGGGAGTTCGTCCGGGAGGTCAAGGTCCTCCGCATCTGCCCGCGACCGCGCAGCACGGAGTGCTGGTAAGATGGAGAATCATGCAGACACATCGCCAGGAAACCGGCCGGGAAACGAACATGAGCGATCCCAGAAAGCGGACGATTCTCATCGTGGACGACCACGCCCTGGTGCGCCGGGGCCTCCGGGAGCTGCTCGAGAGCGAGGAGGATCTCGCCGTCTGCGCTGAATGCGCCGACGCTCCCGCGGCCCTGGGCGCCATGCAGGAGCACAAGCCCGACCTGATGATCGTGGACGTCGTCCTGTCGGAGGGCAGCGGGCTCGAGCTGGTCAAGCAGGCGCTGTCCCTGCGGCCGGAGCAGCGGATCCTGGTCACGTCCTTCCAGGACGAGCGGCACTTCGGTGAGCGATCCCTGGCCGCCGGCGCTTTGGGATATGTGAGCAAGCAGGAGCCCACGGAGCGGTTGCTGGAGGCGATCCGCACCGCCATCGCGGGAAGGACCTACGTCAGCGAGACGCTGGCGGAGCAGGCGCTGCTGAGCCTGTCCGGGGGGGGCGAGGGCGGCGGGTCCTTCGTCTCGGCGCTCTCCGACCGGGAGCTCGAGGTCCTGACGCTGATCGGCAACGGGCTGACGACGAAGGAGATTGCCGGCAGGCTCAACCTCAGCTCCAAGACCATCGACAGCCACCGGGAGCACATCAAGGCCAAGCTGAGCATCCACAACATGAACGAGCTGATCCGCGTCGCCGCCGAGCTGGTCCGGGATCCGGGGGCGTCGGCCCCGGCCTCCGACGGGTCGCCGGGTGGGAGGACCCCCGATACCCCGGAGGACGATCCGGGCGCATGATGTTCACCATGAAGGGTCCCAGAGCAAGACGCCTTCCCTGGGCCGAACCGCGCCCCGCTCGCGTGCTCCTGGTCGATGACCATCCGCTGCTACGCGCCGGGCTGCGGGAGCTGCTGGAAGACGAGGCGACCCTACAGGTCTGCGGTGAGGCGGAGGCCCTGGAAGACGCCCTCCAGAAGGTCCGCAGCCTCTCCCCGGACGTCGTCATCACCGACATCATCCTCAAGAGGGACAACGGTCTCGACCTCATCGACCGGCTCCAGGAGTTCGCCAGCGAGATCCGCATCCTCGTGCTGTCCATGCACGACGGCAAGCTCTACGCGGAGCGGGCTCTTGCCGCCGGGGCCATGGGCTTCGTGAGCAAGCAGCAGCCGGCAGCGGCGGTCCTGGAGGCCTGCCGGAACCTCATGCAGGGGAAGTTCTACCTCCCGCCGGACCTCGCCGAGCAGATCGTCACCCGCCTGGTCCGCGGTTCCGGGGCCTCGAATGCCCTGGAGCAGCTCTCCCCCCGGGAGCGCGAGGTCCTCGGGGAACTCGGCCAGGGCCGCAGCGCCCGGGAGATCGCCGAGCATCTCGGCATCAGCATCAAGACCGTGGAGACCTACCGCGAGCAGATCAAGACGAAGCTGAACCTCCACTCCGCCAACGAGCTCGTCCACTACGCGGTCACCCTCGCCCTGGAGAAGGACGACTGACGTCCGGGGGACCGCTCAGAGCCCCCCGGCGAGGATCGCGACGGCACCGGCATAGACGATCAGAATCAGGACGCTCTCGAAACCGATGTTGGCCAGCCCTCGCTCCTGCCGTTGGATCAGGCCCAGGAGGAGCAGGACGTTCAGCAGGATCGCCACCCCGATGAGGAAGAGCTCGCTGTCCCCGGCGGCGTGGTAGATGGACCCGGGGAAGTAGACCAGGTCCGCGAGGCAGACGAACAGCACGTCGAAGGCGTTCCCCCCGACGATGTCGCTCACCGCCAGCGTCAACGCCCCGCGGCGGACCGCCGCCACCGTGGTGACGAGCTCCGGGAGGGAGGTGGAGATCGACGTGAACAGGCCGCCCATGAGGGACTCGCTGAGTCCCGTGCGCGAGACGAGGACGCC
>JASFRI010000220.1:0-6933 GCA_050115015.1 Acidobacteriota bacterium | reverse complement strand
GGCGCCGGTCTCCCGCGGGCCGGGCTTGCCGGCCCTGGCGGCGGGGGCGGTGCTGCTGCTCGCGGCGGGGATCGCGGCCGGGATGCTGCTCCGCGGGACGGGCACGGGGACCGCCGAGCCGACCGGGGAGATCCGCTTCCTCGTCCGGCCCGAGATCGCGCCCACGACGGAGGCGGAGGCAAGCCCGGGTCCGCTCGGGTTTCCGTTCTTCGTGCCGCCGGTGGCGCTGTCGCCGGACGGGACCCGGCTCGTCTACACCGTGGCGGATGAGAACGGCCCGCGACTCTACCTGCGCACCCTCGACCGTCTGGAGGCGGAGATGATCCGGGGCTCCGAGGGGGCCTACAGCCCGTTCTTCTCCGCCGACGGCGAGTCGGTCGCCTTCGTGGTGGACGGCGAGCTCCGGTCGGTGCGGGTCGCCGGGGGCACGCCCCGGAGCCTGGTCAGCGTCGGGAACTTCAAGGGGGGGACGTGGACCGAGGACGGCCGGGTGCTGTTCGCCCCGACCGCCGACACGGGGATCTGGGCGGTCCCGGCCACCGGAGGCGACCCGGTCCGGCTGACGGAGCCGGACCCGGAACGCGGCGAGCGCACCCACCGCTTCCCCGACGCGCTGCCCGGCGGCAAGGCCTTCCTCATGACCGTCGGGATGGCGACGATCTCCACGTTCAACGAGGCCAACCTGGCGGTCTGGTCCGAGGAGACGGGGCTCCGGGTGCTGATCGAAGGGGGGATGTGCGGCCGGTTCGTGTCCCCCGGGCACCTGGTGTACGTCCGGAACGGCGATCTCTACGCCGTCCCCTTCGACCCGGACGCCCTGGAGGTGACCGGCACGCCGGAGATGGTCCTGCCGGAGGTGGCCAGCGACGTGCTCACCGGCGCGGCGGCGTTCAGCGTGTCCCGGACCGGCACCCTGGCGGCGGTGCGCGGCTCCCACTCGGAGGCCTACCAGCTCTGGTCCCTGGACATGCAGGGGAACGCCTCCCTGGTGCGGGAGGAGAGCGACTACTTCGCCGACCTCGACGTGTCGCCGGACGGGCGGTACCTGGCCCTGGAGGTGGACGGCGCGAACTCCGATATCTGGATCTACGACCGGGAACGCGAGGCCATGTCCCGCCTGACCTTCGAGTGGAACAACCTGAACCCCCTGTGGACCCCCGACGGCAAGCGGATCGCCTACACCCGCGGCCGGGCCGGGACCGGGGATCTGTTCTGGCGCGCCGCCGACGGCAGCGGCGAGCCGGAGCTCCTGCTGGCCGGCGACGTGCAGAAGCTGCCGGAGTCCTTCAGCCCCGACGGCTCGGCGCTGGCCTACGAGGAGATCAGCCCACAGACCGGAAGGGACATCTGGATCCTGAACGTGGAGGACCGTACGGCGGAGCCCTTCGTGCAGACCGATTTCGACGAGCGGCTCCCCGTGTTCTCGCCGGACGGCCGCTGGATCGCCTACGTGTCGAACGAGAGCGGACGGGAGGAGGTCTTCGTGCGGCCCTATCCCGGCCCCGGCGGCAAGTGGCAGGTCTCCATCGACGGGGGAACGGCACCCAACTGGTCGCCGGACGGCCGCAGTCTGTGGTTCGCCTCCGAGGGCACCCTGGTCGGGGTCGACGTCACGACGGAGCCGGGCTTCGAGGCCGGAAGGCCGAAGCCCCTGTTCACGGTCGATCTCCCCGTGCGGGGCGGGGATCCGCTCCCCGACGGTTCCGGGTTCATGGTCGTCGTCCGGCAGGAGACGCCGGAGCCGGCGGCGGAGATCCAGGTGCTGGTCGGCTGGGCCGCCGGAAACCTGCCTCGCCGCTGACATCTCCGGAAGGCCGGACCCGCCCTCCCCCCACAGCGCCCGACCCCGCTCCTCGCCGCCGGAGCCCCCCTCCGGTATACTGCCCGGCTCCGGGCGCGGAAACGGGCCGCGCCCGCAACCCCGATCCCGGCCCGACCCGAAGACGAGACGAGAGGTGCCCAGGATGAGAGCCCAGCACGTACGGCCACGCACGTTCCTTCGCACGCTCCTGCCCGCCGGGCTGGCGCTGGCCCTGGCGGCCTGCGGCGGGGAGGGCGGCCCGGGAGGCGCGGCGGGCCCGGAGTTCCTGAGCCTCGGGACCGCACCGACCGGCGGGGCCTTCTTCGTGGTGGGCGGCGCGCTGGCGGAGGTGGCCACCGCGTCGGGCCCCGAGGGCTGGCAGGTCACCGCCGAGGCGACCCAGGGCTCGCGGGAGAACATCCGCCGCCTGGTCTCCGGGGAGGTGGACTTCGCGCTGTCCAACGCCGCGATCACCTACTTCGCCGTCCGCGGCGAGTCGGGATGGGACCGCGCCTACGACGTACAGGCGGTGATGACCCTGGCGCCGAACGTGGCCCTGTTCGTGAGCCCCGCCTCCGCGGGAGTCCAGCGGATCGCCGACCTGGCCGGCAAGCGCGTGGTCATCGGCCCCGCCGGAGCCGGGTTCGAGATGTTCGTGGGGCCGATCGTGGAGGCCCACGGCGTCGGCTTCGACGACTTCCAGGTGCTCAACGCCGGGCAGAGCGCCTCGGTGGACATGCTCTCCGACGGCAGCGCCGACGCCGCCTTCCTCGGGGGCGCCGTGCCCACCGCCTCCATCGTGCAGGCGTCCTCGTCGATGGACCTGGTCTTCGTCCCCTTCGACCCCGACGCCCGGGCCGCGCTCATCGAGCGCTTCCCGTTCTACCACGCCGCCACGATCCCCGCCGGCACCTACCGGGGGCAGGAGCAGGACTACCAGGGGCTCAACGTCGGGTCCATGCACCTGATCACCGGTTCGCAGGTCCCCGAGGAGACCGTCTACGAGCTGACCCGGGCGATCTACGAGAACCGTGATCAGGTCGTCGCGCGCCACCCCGCCGGCAAGTCGATCCAGCCGGGGAACGTCGTGCGGGACACCGGCACCCCCTTCCATCCGGGCGCCATCCGCTACTACCGCGAGATCGGGATCTGGCCCGAGGAGTCTCCGGGGAGCTAGGAGCCCCTCCGGGTCATGGACATCCGCGGCAACGAAGCCATCCGTCGGACGCGCTCCTAGTGTCCCCTTCCGCCGGTACCCTGCGCCCCCCGGCCTGCCCTGCCCCGGGCCGGCAACATGCGTAGAGCACCGGCGGAACGGGATGCTCCGTTGCGTACCGTGGCCGTCCGGGTCCTCGCCGTCGCCCTCTGCGGGTTCACCCTGGCGGAGGTGAACTACCCGAACCTGCTGCCGCAGACGCAGCTCGCCATCTTCGCCTTCCTCGGCCTGGCGCTCTGCTTCCTGCAGTTCCCCGCGGCGGAGCGCCTCCGGGACGCGCGCTGGGCCGGAGCCCTCGACGGCGCCTGGGTCGCCGCCGCCGCGCTCGCCTGCGGCTGGATCGTCGTGCAGGGGGAGCCCGCCTTCCGGGGCCTCTGGGTGGGCGGACAGTCTCTCGGCAACCGCGCCGGCGCCGAGACCGCGCCGGACTACGTGGTCGGCGCCATCGGCATTCTGGTGATCCTCGAGGCGGCCCGCCGGGTGGTGGGCTGGGCACTGCCGTCGCTGGCGCTGACGTTCCTGGCCTACGCGATGCTGGGGCCCTGGATGCCGTCGTGGCTGTTCCCCCACCGTGGCTACGGCGTGGAGCGCCTGGTCGCCCAGAGCTTCCTGCAGAGCCAGGGGGTGTTCGGGATCGCCCTGCGGGTGATGTTCACGTACGTGTTCCTGTTCGTCGTCTTCGGCGCCCTGCTCGAGGCCACCGGCGCGACGCGGTTCATCATCGACGCTGCCCGCCGTGCCTTCGGCGGCGGCGCCGGCGCACCGGCGAAGGTCGCGATCCTTTCCAGCGGCCTGATGGGATCCCTGTCCGGCAGCGCCGTTGCGAACACCGCGACCACGGGCACGTTCACGATCCCGCTGATGCGGTCGGCGGGGTTCCGTCCTCACGTGGCGGCGGGCATCGAGGCGGCCGCCTCCTCCGGCGGCGCGCTGGTCCCCCCGGTGATGGGGGCCGGCGCGTACATGATGCTGGAGATCATCAGCCCGCCGGTCACCTATCTGCAGATCATCCGCGCCGCCCTGCTGCCGGCGCTGCTCTACTACTTCGCTCTGTTCCTGATCGCCCATTTCATGGCCGGACGGATGGAGTTCCTGCGGCAGGGAACCGCTCCTCCGGGAGGGGAGACCGAACCGGAGCTCGACGCGGCCCCCGGCCCCCCGGCCGGGGCGCTGTCCGGGTGGATCTTCGCCGCCAGCCTGGGGACGCTGGTCGCCCTGCTGATCGCCGGGTTCACGGTGTTCCGCGCGGTGAGCCTGGCCATGGCGGTGGTGATCGGGATCTCGCTGTTCTCGGCGTCGATCCGCCTGACCCCCTCGCGGCTCCTGGGGAGCCTCGTCCGCGCCGCCCGGGGCGGCATCCCGCTGGTGGCGGCGGCCGCCTGCGTCGGCATCGTGCTGGGGGTCGTGACCCTGACCGGGGTGGGCTCCAAGCTGCCGGCGACGATCCTGCCGCTGGCCCAGCACAACCTGTTCCTGGCCCTGGTGCTGATCATGGTCTCGTCGATCGTGCTGGGGATGGGGCTGCCCTCGGCGGTCTGCTATCTGCTGCTGGCGACGCTCATCGGCCCCGCCCTGGACGGCCTCGGCGTGGTGCCGCTGGCCGCGCACCTGTTCATCTTCTATTTCGGCCTGATGTCGATGGTAACGCCGCCCGTGGCGCTGGCGGCCTACACGGCCGCCTCCATCGCCGGCTCCGGGATCATGGCGACGGCGCTGGCCTCCTTCCGCTTCGCCCTGGTCGGCTTCGCGCTCCCCTTCCTGTTCGTCTTCCGGCCGCAGCTCCTGATGCTCGCCCCCTCGGGGGATCTGGCCTCGGCCCCCGCCATCGCGGTGGCCTTCCTGTTCACCGCCGCCGGCACCGTGCCGTTCGCCGCGGGGCTGACCGGATTCCTGCGCCGGCCCCTGGGCACGATCGAGCGGGCGGGGATGTTCGTGGCCGCGGCATTGCTCTTCATGCCCCCCGGCGGCGGCTGGGCCGGCCTGCCCATGGGGATCTTCGACGTCGCCGGGGCCGTCCTGCTCGGGGCGCTCCTGGTGATCTGCCGGCCCCGCCGCGGGGACCGCGCGGCGACGGGGGCATGAGGATGTCCGGAAGGTACCGCGCGGCATGCATCGTCGCCGTCCTGCTCATGGTCGCCTGCGTCGGCGATCGCCCCGTGGTGGAGCGGTTCGTGGAGGGAAGCTGGGAGCCGGCAGCGGCCAGGGTCGCATCGCTCACCGGGGGGCGGGACGGGACCGCCGTGAGGTTCCGGCTACGCCTGGCCGGAGAGCCGGAGCTGGAGGTGGAGGTGGAGGCGACGCTGGAGATCGACCCCCGCCCGCGGCTCGTCGCGGGGCGCTGGAGCGAGGGCGCGGGTGGGCGGTCCGGCCCGGTCTCCGCCGCGGCGATCGACTTCTTCGGCGGCCAGGGGGGGGTGCCGAGCCTGCGGGGACAGCTCACCCTGGCCGCCGAAGGAGCGCCGATCTACCGGATCCACCTGCCGACGACGCCGCTGGAGCGGGCCCCCGGCTAGTGTCCCCCAACACGCCCTTTCCCGCGGAACTACTCCCGGACGATCCGGGCGCCCTCGACGCGGCCCTCCACCGCACCGTCGCGGATCACGACCTCGACCTCCATATCCGGGTCCTCGACGATCACGTTCCCCCGGATCACGGAGCCGCCCTCCAGCGTGATCTGCAGGGGCCGACTCCGGCGGTCGGAGCTCGAGCGCGACTCCTCGATGCGCACGTCGCCGCCGACGGCGGAACCTCGCCGCAGCGTCACGTCCCCGTGGTAGGTGGACAGATCTCGCTCGATATCGCTGCCGGACAGCTCGATCCGGCCGTTCACGGTGGAGACACCGCGCGCCGACGTGCCTTCCAGGGAGACGTGGCCGTTGACACTCTTCACGGTCCCGTCGACGACGGTCCCCTCGTCGACTTCCACGCTGCCGTTGACGGACGCGATATCGTCGATCCGCACGTCGCGGCCGACCCTCACCGAGCCGTTCACGGTGCTCGCGTCCCCCTCGACGGTGGCGCCGTCGCCGACCCGGATCGAACCGTTCACCGTCGACAGGTCGCCGGTCACCCGCTCCCCGTCCCGGACACGGATCGGGGAGTTCACGCCCAGCGCCAGCGCCGGGGAGATCGCCAGGAACGCCGCCGCCGCCGGGACCATCCATCGTCTCATCATCTGCATCTGCGCTACCTCCTCCTGTACGTGCTCGCTGCCGGTGGACGGGAGGCACCCCGCCGCTCATTCCGTCCAAACGCCGCCCGCGCCGGGAAGGTTGCATCACCGGCAAGGCTCGTCGAGAATAGCACCTAACCGGCCTGATCCCAGAGGCTTGCACGATGCGAACCGCGATCCCGATCCTGTCCCTGGCCGCGCTCCTTGCCACGGGATGCGCCTGCGGCAAGGAGCCGCCGCCGGCCGCGCTCGTCCTCGTCCCCTGCGAGGTCCCGGGAGCGCCGGCGGCCCGCTGCGGGAGCCTGCCGGTGCCGGAGGACCGGGAGAAGCCCGACGGACGCCGGATCGAACTGAACCTCGTGGTCCTCCCGGCGCGGGAGCCGGGGTCCGCCGCGGACCCGGTCGTCTTCCTGCACGGAGGTCCCGGCGGCGCGGCCACCGACGTCGCCCCGCTCCTCTGGAGCTCCCCCTGGCGCGACCGTCGCGACATCGTCCTGGTGGACCAGCGCGGGACGGGCGGGTCCGCGCCGCAGGACTGCGACGCCGGCTCCCTGGCGGGCCTGCTGGAGGAGCTGACGACATTCGACGTCAAGAACGCGGCCCGCTGCCGCCGCCGGCTCGACGCGGACCCGGCGATGTACACGACCCTCGCGGCGGTGGAGGACCTGGAGGCGGTCCGCGCCGCCCTGGGGGGCCCGCGGTTCCACCTGATCGGCGGCTCCTACGGCACCCGGGTGGCCCTGG
>JASFRI010000219.1:0-6942 GCA_050115015.1 Acidobacteriota bacterium | reverse complement strand
GAGCCCCGGAGGGGACGCCACGTCCCCGCAGGGGCGGAGTGCGCAGCGAACGGAGCCGGCCCGAGGCCGGCGCAGCGAGCGGCCGCCGGCAGGGGGTAGACCGGAGCCACCCCCCTCAGCGATGCAACCGCCGCAAGGCCCCCCGTAGCAGATCCTCGAACCCCGGCTCCTCCGAGCCCTCGGAGAGCACCGCGTCGGCGGCTTTCTCCGCCTGCGCCGACGGATAGCCCAGGTTCACGAGGGCGGAGACCACGTCGTCCCGGACTCCGGCGGCCGCGGCCGGAACCGCGGCCTCGGAGGCCTCCGGCGCGACCACCATCTTGCTCGCCCGCTCCCGCAGGTCCACCGTGAGGCGCTCCGCGGTGCGTCGCCCCACCCCCGGCACCGTACGGAGCCGGGCCACGTCCCCCTCCGCAAGGGCCTTCACGAGCTCGGGGACCGAGAGCCCCGACAGGATCCCGATCGCCATCCGGGGACCCACCCCCGACACCCCGACGAGATGCTGGAACAGCTCCTGCTCCTCCCGGGTGTGGAAGCCGTAGAGCAGCAACGCGTCCTCCCGGACGTGCGTGGTGATGCGCAGCGTCACCGGGTCCCCCGGTTCCCCCAGCTCGTAGAACGTCGACAGCGGGATCTGCACCCGGTAGCCGACCCCCTGGATATCGACCACCGCCACACCGGGGCTCTTCTCGGCGAGGGTCCCGCGAAGATACGCGTACATGCTCCCTCAGCTCCCGCCGCCTAGGCGGGCAAGGAGCTCGCGGGCGTCCGGCTGGTCCGGGTCCAGCGACAGGGACCGCTCCAGCAGCCGTCGCGCTGCCGCAGGCTCACGGTTGAGATAACAGGCCAGCGCCATGCCGTTGAGGAGCGG
The DNA here is from genome assembly GCA_050115015.1 of Acidobacteriota bacterium. GTDB lineage: Bacteria > Acidobacteriota > Polarisedimenticolia > CBDVAL01 > CBDVAL01 > JASFRI01. The sequence goes on along the minus strand of JASFRI010000219.1, from coordinate 6,071 downwards.
AGGCGACTCGAGCTCGGCGCCCCCCGCCTCCTCGTACTCCCCCCAGGCCTCCTGCAACTGACCCGTGCGGCCGAGCGCCACGATCAGGTTAACCCGGGGCTCCAGCGCCGCGGGATCGATCCCCACCGCCCGGCGCAGCAGGGGGATCGCCTCCTCCTCCCTGCGATCCTCCACCAGCAGCGCCGAGAGGTTTACCAGGGTCCGGAGCGAATCGGGGTCAGCCTCCAGGGCGCGTCGGAAGCTGTCCTCCGCCTCCGCATCCCGGCCGAGACGACGCAGGACCAGCCCCCGCCAGTTGTAGGGCATCACCGGGGCGGCAGACAGCCGGATGGCCGCGTCGATCCGGGTCAGCAGCGCCGCCGGGTCTCCCGCGCTCTCCAGGGCGAACAGCTCCTGCAGCGCATACAGCGCGTCGGGCTTGAGGTCGAGGGCCCTGCGGTAGGCCGCCGCCGCCTGCGGGTCATCGCCGAGCGACTCGTGGAGGATCCCCAGGCCGGTATGGATGAACGAGACGTCCGGCCGCGAGCGGACGAGTTGCCGGAACGCCGCTAGACCCTCCTCGGCCCGCCCGGTCCTGGCGTAGAGCTGCGCGGCGATGTAGTAGAACACCGGGTCGAAGCCGGTGGTCTCGTCGAGGAGGCGCAGCGTGCCGTCCAGCGCCTCCTCGAGCCGGCCCTCCATCATGTCGATCTGGATGCGGCCGCCGCGGGCGGTGAGGTTGCCGGGATAGCGCTCCAGGGCCGCGTCGAACGCTTCACGGGCCCCCTGGAGATCGCCGCGGCCCAGGCGGATGACGCCGAGGTTCGCATGGTACGTGGAGGTCGTCCCCCCCTCGCCGGCCGGCGTCGCCTCCGACTCGCCGGGGGCCGCCAGGTAGCCCAGCGCCCGCAGCCGGGCGAGGACCTCGTCGTCCACCGCGCTGGTGGCCGGCCTCCCGGTGGTGAGTGCCCTCCCGGCCTCCTCGTAGGTCTCGATGTGCAGGTCGGGAAGTCCCTTCCGGAACGCGGGGTCGAGCGCCGCGTCGACCGGCCCTCCCGGCATATCGTCGGCCTGGGGGAGGCCGAGCAGGCGCAGCAGCGTCGGCGTGATCTGCTCCAGGGTGACGGGTTCCTGCAGGTGTCCGGGCCGGGCCTCGGGGCCTGCCAGGATCCAGATCCCGTCCAGCGTATGCCAGCGGCCCGGCCGGCCGGCCTCGACGTAGGGAGGGAAGTCGCGCGGTCGCTCCATCCCGTTGGCGAAGCCGTGATCGGAGAGGACCATCACGGTCGTCTCCGGGTCCACCGCATCCAGCAGCTCCCCGAGCAGGCGGTCCTGCAGGAGGTAAAACGCCCGGATGGCCCCGCCGTAGCGCCGGCGCTCCGCCTTGGTCGCCAGCGGGTGCGGCGGGTCGGTGAGGTGCGCGAAGCGGTGGTTCACCTCGTCCAGCCCCTGGTAGTAGACCGCCGCGAGGCGCGGCTGGCCCCGCTCCAGGAGGTCCAGGGCGATCCGGTGGTAGGTGAAGGTCGCGGCCAGCGTGCGCCGGAGCGTGTCCAGGTGGTCCTCGAAGGGACCGCCCGCCTCCTGGTGCAGCCGCGCGGTGGAGGCCCGTATCGCCTCCGCCGTGACGTGGGCGAAGGGCGCCAGGTCCGCCGCCGTGATCTCCCACGGCTCCACCTTCAGGGAGGCCGCCCGGGAGAAGTAAGAATCCGGGTAGACGGTGCCGCCGCTCCCCTCTCCGTCCTGGTAGCGGAACAGCGAGTAGGCCATCCGGTCGCTGATCAGCACTCCCTCCACCGGCTCCGCCGGCCAGGTCGCCCACCAGCCCACGACGCTGACGCTCAGGCCGCGCTCGCTCAGGATGTTCCAGAAGGCCTTGGTCTTCCGGAACGTGGAGGAGATCGGCACCTGGGTCCCGCTCTCCGGCTCCACCATCACGAAATCGATGATGCCGTGCTCGTCCGGGGGCCTGCCGGTGGCGGCGGTCGTCCACAGGAGCGGGGACAGGGAGGGGATGTCGCTGCGGAGGGTGGCCCAGGCACCGGTGGCGCGCAGCCGCGCCAGGTTCGGGAGCTCGCCGGCCGCGATCAGCGGGTCGATCCAGTCCCAGTCGCCGGCATCGATCCCGACCAGGAGGATGTTCACGCCGGTATCCTCCGCCCGGAACGTACGCCGCGGGCGATCGACCTCGAGGGATTCCGGCAGCCAGCCCGCGGCGCGCAGGGCATCCTCGACCGCCGGTCGCACGTCCTCCTCGGAGGCCTCCGCACCCGCCGCGGCGAGGCCGCGGGCGAGGGCCCGGCGCAGGGAGCCGGGGGGGTCCGGGGCGATGGCCGCCAGTAGATCCGGGGAGGCCCCGACGTCCGGCCGGGCGCGCAGGCGGATCCCCGCGGCGGCGTCCTCCGCCTCCCGGGCCCCCGAGGACAGGCGGAGCACCTCCGTGGCCAGGGGGTCCCGGAGGCGCCAGGCGGGGCCCCGCACCACCCGCTCCGGCCGCTCCGCCCGGAGGATGATGGCCAGTTCCCCCGGCGGAACGCGGACCGAGCTCCAGAGGACGGCAGCGAGGCCGGCGCCGAGGGTGGTCAGGGCAAGGGCCGTCAGGATACGACCGCGAGCGTGCCCGGGGGCCGGCTGGTGCCGCGTTCGAGCCCTGCCGCGCCGTCCGCTCACCTGGAGACGCGGAGACGGCTGGAGGCGGTGTGGGCGTGACAGATCGCGACCGCCAGGGCATCCGCGGCATCCAGCGGAAGCGCCAGGTCCCGGCGACCGACCAGGAAGCGCACCATGTGTCGGACCTGCTCCTTGCCCGCGTTGCCGTGGCCCGTGACCGCCTTCTTCACCTCACCGGGGGCGTACTCCGCCACCGCGAGTTCCCGGCGGGCCAGGGTGAGAAGGAAGGCCCCCCGGACGTGCGCCATCGTGAGGGTGCTGCGGACGTTGCGGGCGGTGAACACCCCCTCCATGGCGGCCGCAACGGGCCCGTGGCGCTCCAGGAGCGTTTCGAGCTGATCGCAGAGCCGCCGGATCCGCGCGCCCAGGACGGGCCCCGACGGGGATCGCAGGACACCGGCATCGACTAGGACGAGCCCGGCGCGTTCGATCCGGACGACGCCGTAGCCCGTCCGGGAGGTCCCGGGATCGATGCCGAGCACCACCAACAGGATTCTCCCCCGAGGTTCGCGGGAGGGCTGGCGTCAGCCGCGCTCCGCCAGGATCTCGTCGTCGATATCGAAGTTCGCCCAGACGTTCTGGACATCGTCGTGCTCCTCGAGGGCGTCCATCATGTTGAGGACCTTGCGGGCCTGCTCCCCCTCGCAGCGCACGGAGTTCTGCGGGATCATCTCGACGCTCGCCGACTGGGGGGTGATCCCCGCCGCCTGGAGGGCCTCGGAGACGGCACCCAGGCTATCGGGGGGCGAGTAGATCTCCCAGTGATCCCCCTCCTCGCGGACATCCTCGGCACCGGCGTCGAGCACGGTCTCCAGGAGGGTCTCCTCGTCGGCGTCCTCGCCGGAGACCACCAGGAACCCCTTCTTCTCGAAAATCCAGGCGACGCTGTTCGATTCCGCCAGGTTGCCGCCCTTCTTGGTGAACAGGTGCCGGATTTCCGGGAGCGTCCGGTTCTTGTTGTCCGTCATCGCCTCGACGTAGAAGGCGACCCCGGCGGGACCGTACCCCTCGTAGACCACCTCCTCGAACGTGACGCCGGGCAGCTCGCCGGTCCCCTTCTTGATGGCCTTCTCGATGTTGTCCTTGGGCATGTTGGCCGCGCGGGCCGCGTTGACCGCGGTGCGAAGCCTGGGGTTCCCCTCGGGGTCGCCGCCACCCTGCCGCGCGGCGACGGTGATCTCGCGGATGATGCGGGTGAAGACCTGGCCGCGCTTCGCGTCCGCGGCCGCCTTCTTGTGCTTGATGGTGCTCCACTTGCTGTGTCCGGACATCGCGCGTCTCCGCCTTTCGGCTCATTCTAGCATAGGGCCTTCCCACCACGCGGCAGGTCCCGTACACAAGTTCAGCCCGCACGGCGGCGGGCTGAACTCAAAGGGAAGATCCCGGCGATGACCTACTCTTCCACACCGTCACCAGTGCAGTACCATCGGCGCTGGAGGGCTTAACTTCCGTGTTCGGAATGGGAACGGGTGTGACCCCTCCGCTAGGATCGCCGGGAAGCTCTATCGTCTCCTCGATCCGGTCTCGAATCCGGGCAGAATCTTCTCAGAAGTAGAAGCGGACCCCCACTCCCAGGGTGTAGTTGGACAGGTCGATGGTCCCTCCCTGGATCAGGAGCTCGTCGGTCAGGCGGTCGATCTCGAGCTCCCCCGGCTCCGCCGGCGTACCCGGCCGGCAGACGTCCGGCAGCCCCTGGTCATTCCGGGAGAACTGCGGAGGGAATCCGAAGTCGTCGAACATGGCATCGCCGCAGTAAGGCAGGGTATCCGCGACGGAGGCAAAGTTGAAATGGAGCTGCTCGTAGGAACTGTAGGCGGGGCTCTTGAGGTTCACCGACGTATTCAGGAAGTTGTAGCGCGCGTCGAAGTACATCGACACCTTCGAGTTGAAGAAGTACTCCACCCCGGCCATCAGGTTGTACTGGACCGCGTCCTCCACGTCCACCGTGAAATCCTGGAAGGTCGGACAGGTCTCCCGCTGGCAGACCTCGTAGGTGGGGAAGTAGTTGTTCGTTCCCACGGTGGCGATCTTGCAGCCCGGCTCCAGACCCAGATCGGAGCACCGGCTGCCCTGGGGGTAAGCCTCCCCGGAGAGCACCTCGTTCACCTGATCCAGCCGGCCGCTGACACTGGAGTCCAGCAGCACGTAGCCCGCGCCGACGCCGACGTAGGGGTTCAGGGGGCTGTCCTTGCGGAACCGGAACACGAAGTTGAGCGAGATGGGGATCTGCGTGACGGACCCCGCGGCGAAGGGCTGGCTCTGCTCGAAGCAGGCCGGCGGCACACAGGCCCCGCTCCGGCTCTGTCCGCCCTCGGCCCTGTCCCAGAGTTGGTCGTCGTTGGCGTCAAAGAAGCCCTCCTGGTGCACCCAGGTATCGAGCTGCACGACGTTCGCGTCGTAGTGCCCGACGTCGATCTGCAGCGCGAGCCAGTCGGTGACGCCGTACGAGAAGTTCACGTTGAAGGCGACCCCCTCCTGCAAGGTCGTCTCGCGGGTGATCAGGTCGTCCGGACGGGGGTCCGCGAACAGGATGGTCTCGTCCCCCGTGTTCGGGATGCCGTCCGGACCCGGCTGGTCGAACAGAACGAATGCCGCATTGTTGCGGATGTCGTCCACGGTGGAGACGAAGTAGAAGCCACCACCGATGTCCCAACGGCCTTTCGTATTCTCCGCCCAAGCTCCCGTGGCCCCGCAGAGGAGCACCGAAGCGAGGGCGAAGAAGAACAAACGGGATTGTCTCTTCATGAGGCTCGTACCTCCCAGTTTCGTTCTCGGAGCTCCTGGGTGGGGCCGCGTTCGCGGTCCGAACGGGCCGTCCAGAAGCGTTCCATCTTCGTTGACCCTCGGCCTCGTTGTGATCTCGTGCCCCCTGCGCTCCAGGGTGAGGGCTTCCGACGGGAAGCCCCCGGTCGCACGAAGCGGCGCCCTCGGGGCTACCCCCATTGGACGCCGCCGGCTTCTACTGGTTCCCGGAATTTCCGGAAAAAATAAGAGATCTTATGGTCAAGCCTCACGACCGATTAGTACCGGTAAGCTAAATGCATTGCTGCACGTGCACTTCCGGCCTATCAACCTGGTGGTCTCCCAGGGGTCTTCAGCCACCCGAAGGTGGAGGGATGCCTAGTCTCGGGGTGGGCTTCGCGCTTATATGCTTTCAGCGCTTATCCTTTCCGAACGTAGCTACCCAGCGCTGCTCCTGGCGGAACAACTGGAACACTAGCGGTTCGTCCATCCCGGTCCTCTCGTACTAGGGACAGATCCCCTCAAGCATCCTACGCCCACGGCAGATAGGGACCGAACTGTCTCACGACGTTCTAAACCCAGCTCACGTACCGCTTTAATCGGCGAACAGCCGAACCCTTGGAACCTGCTTCAGCTCCAGGATGCGATGAGCCGACATCGAGGTGCCAAACCACCCCGTCGAT
>JASFRI010000218.1:0-6943 GCA_050115015.1 Acidobacteriota bacterium | reverse complement strand
GTAGGGCCGGTAGTAGCACTCGAGCAGCGTCTCGATCACGTCGTCCGGCGGGAACGGCCGGTAGACCGGTACGTTCCAGCAGGTGTGGGTCTTGACGACGCCGTCGGGACGCCGGTCGTCCTCGGGGCGGTTCAGGTCCACGATGGCGCGGGCGATCTCCGTGGTGACGAACGCCTCGACCTCGTCCTCGAGGGCGTAGATCGGCCGGGCGAACTCGTCGCCGTCGGCGACGATCGCGTCCGGTTCGAGGACGCAGTAGGGTGCCGCCTCCGGCGGCACCTTCAGGCCGGCATGAGGGACCGACAGCAGGAGCGGCAGCTTCATGCCGCCGGCCCCGCGGCGGAGCCGTCCCGGCGGGGATCGGCGACCCCCAGGAAGCCGCGCTCGGAGCGCTCCACGACCTGTACGCAGCCAAGATAGAAGGAGTAGGGGTCCCGGTTGTTCACCTCGAACCCCGCCGCCTCCAGCGCAGGGGGGATGTCGTCCCGCATCCGCGCCGCCTCGAGATGGACCACGCCGTCCATGGTGCAGTGCAGGCGGGGGGCGTCCACTGCCTCGAAGAGGTTCTCGCCACGCTGCAGCCGCAGCAGCACCTGCAGGATCGCCGGGGTGATCCGGTCGCTGCCCGGGGAGCCGATGGCCAGCCAGGGGCGCCGGCCGCGGAAGATCAGCGTCGGCGCGACGCTGGCCCAGGGGACGGCGTTGGGGCGCAGGTGGTAGGGATGCCCGATGTCCTCGTACTCGAAGGCGCTCATGTAGTTGTTGTAGAGGAAGCCGAGCTCGGGGGTGACCCGGAACGCTCCGAAGACCCGCTCGATGGACTGGGTGAGGGCCACCGCGTTCCCCTCGCGGTCCATGACGGAGAGGTGGGTGGTGTCGCCTCCCCTGCGGAGCCGGCGACGGAGTTCCCGGGCGGCGCGGCGGGCGTGCTCCTCGCTGAGCATGACCCGCTGTCCCGCCTGGCGGTAGAGGTCCGGGTGATAGGGCAGGTCCCGGCGATCCTGGAACGCCTTCTGGATGAGGGCGGCGAGCAGCACCGAGGTCTCCGGCGTCCCGAGGCGCCAGCGGTCCGGGGCGAACCGCGCCACGATGTTCATCATCTCGACGAGCGTCCGGCCGGCTCCTGGAGGCGGGAAGGTGAGCACCCGGTGCCGGTCGAAGCGGCCCACCAGCGGACGCCGCTCGATGGGCCACGGCACCTGGGCGAGATCATCGCGCCGGATGAGGCCGCCGCCGCGGATCATGTCCTCGTGGATCTGCCGGGCCACCTTGCCGCGGTAGAAGGTCTTGACCCCCAGGCGGGCGATCCGGCGCAGGGTCCCGCCGAGCACCGGCTGGCGCAGGACGCCCCCGGCCGGGTACGCCCGCCGTCCATCCCGCAGGAAAAAGGCACCTGCGCCGCCGCTCCGCAGGTGGCGGCGCTCCCGCACCATCAGCGCATGGAGCAGCGGGGTGACCTCGAAGCCCTTTTCGGCGAGACGGATCGCGGGCTTCAGGATCGTGGCGAGGTCCAGGCGTCCGTAGTGCTCGATGGCGTAGGCCAGCGTCGCCGGCGTGCTGGGAACCGTCGTGGCGCGATAGCCCCGCAGGCGCTCCGCCCGCTTCACCCGGCCGGGGAAGGCACGGTTCGGCGCGCGGCTGGAGCCGTCGAGGGCGAGGGTCCGGCCCTCCGCGGCGAGATGCACCATCATCATCGTCTGGCCGCCGAGGCCGGAGGCGGCCGGCTCGCACACCCCCAGCGCGAAGGCGGCGGCCACCGCGGCATCCACGGCGTTCCCGCCACGGCGCAACATATCCACGCCGGCGTCCGTGGCGCGGTGATGGGCCGTGGCGACCATTCCCTGGGTGGAGGCCGCGAACTTCCCCGGCCGGAAACGCGTCCCCTCGCGCCAGGGATCCGCCGCGAAGCCCTCCTGGGTACGCTGGATGAAGTCCGTGCTCTTCATCGTGGCCCTCTTTGCGCCGCGCGCCGGGACAGGATACCATCGGACGAACCTAACGCGGCAGAGCATCTTCGGGAGGATCCATGAAGATCGCGGTGGTGTTCAACCGTGACAGCAGCGACGTCATCAACCTGTTCGGACGCCCGAACCAGGAGAAGATCGGCCTCCAGACGATCAAGCGCCTGGTCAATGCGCTGAAGGAGGGCGGGCACCAGGTGATCGCGGTCGAGGGGGACAAGAACCTCATCGACCGTCTCGAGGACTTCATGCCCCGTGTGGTGCACGGCGAGCGGCCCGGCATGGTCTTCAACGTCTCCTACGGGCTCCAGGGGCAGGCGCGCTACACCCACGTGCCGAGCATCCTCGAGATGATCGGCATCCCGTACGTGGCCTCGGGGCCCCTGGGCCACTCGCTGTCGCTGGACAAGGTGGTCACGAAGATGATCCTGCAGCAGCACGGGCTTCCGACCCCGGGCTTCGCCCTGCTGGACTCGCCCGACGGGGAGTTCCCGGAGGACTTCACGTTCCCGGCGGTCGTCAAGCCGAAGAACGAGGCGGTCTCGTTCGGCCTCAAGGTCGTCCAGGACCCCGACGAGATGCGCGAGGCGGCCGCGGTGATCTTCAACAAGTACGGACAGACGGTCCTGGTGGAGGAGTTCATCGCGGGACGGGAGGTCAATGTCGGCATCCTGGGGAACAGCCCGCCGGAGGCCCTGCCGCCCGTGGAGCTCGATTTCGGGTCCGACGGCCCGCAGATCTACACGTACGAGGACAAGACCGGACGGAGCGGCCGGCAGATCCGGCCGGTCTGCCCCGCCCCGCTCACCGCGGAGCAGACCGCCAAGGCCCAGGACCTCGCGGTGAAGGCGTTCCGGGCGCTCGGGCTCTACGACTGCGCGCGCGTCGACATGCGGCTGGACGGGAAGGGCCGGTTCTTCATCCTCGAGACCAACAGCCTGCCGAGCCTCGGCGAGCACGGCTCCTACCTCGTCGGGGCCGCCCAGGTGGGGCTGGACTTCGCCGGATTCGTGAACCGGCTCGTGGAGGTCGCCAGCGCCCGCTACTTCGGCACCCCGTCGCCCCCCGCGCTGGATCCGAAGGAGGCCGACGCCACCTCCCAGGTCCACTCCTACCTCACCAGCCGGCGCGCCGACATGGAGCGCTCCCTGGAGCGCTGGATCGCGGTCTCCAGCCGGACCTCGGATCCCGTGGGGCTCCAGCAGGCGGCCTCCCGGGCGGGAAGCCGGCTGGAGAACCTCGGGCTGCAGCCCGTGCCGGAGTTCACCGACGACCCGGACGCGTTCACCTGGCAGACGAAGAAGGGCCTCGATGGCGGCACTCTTCTGGTGGCCCACCTGGACGTTCCCCTGGACGCGGCGGCGCCGTATGCCCCGTTCCACCGCGGGCCGGAGATGCTCCATGGCGAGGGGGTCGGCGCCTCCCGTGCCCCGCTCGTGATGCTCGAGTACGCCCTGCGCGCGCTGCGGAGCGTCAAGGGGCTGCGGAAGCTCCCGGTCGGCGTGTTCCTCTACACCGACGAGGGGCGGGATGTCCGGAAGAGCGAAGAGCTGTTCCGCCAGGTGGTGGCGCGGGCGCGGCAGGTGCTCGTGCTGCGGCCGGGGACCGAGGACGGGGTGGTCGTCCGCCGCCGAGGCAACCGCCGATTCCGCCTCACCGTCCGGGACAAGGCGCTGCTCATCGGGAGAAACGTGCGTGCGGACCCCCTGCGCTGGTCCTGGGACAGGCTGGAGCGGATCGCCCAGCTCACCTCGGCGCGCAACCGGGTCTCCGTCGCCACCCTGGACGCCCGGTCCGAACGGTATCCCATGCGGCTGCCCCACCGGGTCGTCGCCTCGGTCCTGCTGACCTACGCCGATCCGAAGGCGGCCGACGCCACGGAGGCGAGGATGCGGACCGTCCTGGGCCGCAAGGGACCCCGCTGGGACCTCGTGACGCTGGCCGACCGCCCGCCGATGCGGGAGCGCCGGACGAATGCGCGCCTCTACCGGGAGCTGACCGCCATCGCCGACGAGCTCCAGTTCCCCCTGAAGGGGGGCACCTCCGTCTGGCCGTCCGTGGCGGGGCTCGTCCCGGCGAAGACCGCGGCGGTCTGCGGTCTGGGTCCCGTCACGCGAGATCGGGGCACCCCGAACGAGGGGGTCCTGCGGATCAGCCTGGTGCAGCGGACCTTGCTTCTGGCGCAGTTCCTCGCCAGCCAGAGTGGCTGACGTCCCGGCCCCACGGCGCTCCGCGGGTCACGCGGGCCCCGGACCGGGTACAATCATCGCTGGCGCCATGCCAGGTATCGCGCCCGGGAGGTGCGCATGAGCTCACGGTCGAGACGGAAGCGGACGAGGCGTCGGAGCCAGCCCAAGAGCGGCTGGATGTTCCAGCCCGGCGCCGCGCCGGGCCTCCTGCGTGTCGACCCGGAGGCCCGTCGGCCCTCCCTCCACGTCATCGCGTACGGTCCCGCGGAGATACGGGAGATCGAGAACGCCACCCTGCAGGACGTGGCCCGGCTGCGGGGTGCCCTCCCGGTGCTGTGGCTGAACGTGTCCGGCCTGGGGGATGCAGCCATCCTCGAAGGCGTCGCCCAGATGTTCTCCATCCACCCGCTCGCGCTGGAGGACATCGTGAACGTCCACCAGCAGGCGAAGGTGGAAGACTACGGCGACACGCTGTTCATCGTCGCCCGCACCGCGGTCGTGGAGGGGCTGGGCCATCACCAGGTGAGCCTCGTGCTCGGCGACGGCTTCATCGTGACCTTCCTGGAGGGGGACGTCGATCCCCTCGTGCCCATCCGGGAGCGCCTGCGCACCGGCCGGAAGGTGATCCGGTCCTCCGGTCCGGACTACCTGGCGTATGCCGTCGTGGACGCGGTGATCGACAGCTACTTCCCCGCCCTCGACTCGGTGGCGGACCGCATGGATGCCCTGGAGCAGGAGGCGCTCCTACACCCGGGCAAGGACACCATCCCCCAGATCCAGGCCCTCAAAGCGGAATTGCGGGAGCTGCGGGCGGCTTCCTGGCCGCACCGCGACCTGGCGAACGCCCTGCTCCGCCCCACCACGCCGCGCTTCTCGGACCAGACCCGCCTGTACCTCCGGGACTGCGCGGACCATGCCTCCCGCGTGACGGACCTGCTCGAATCGGCCCGCGAGGGGATCACCGACCTGATGAACGCCTATCTCTCGAGCGCCAGCAACCGGATGAACGAGGTGATGAAAGTCCTCACGATCATCGCCTCCATCTTCATCCCCCTGAGCTTCATCGCGGGCCTCTACGGCATGAACTTCGACCCGGAGGCCTCGCGCTGGAACATGCCGGAGCTGGAGTGGGCCTTCGGCTACCCGGCGGTCCTCGGGGTCATGGCCGTGGTCGGCCTGGGGATGCTCTACCTGTTCCACCGGCGGGGGTGGTTCTAGACGCCCCCTCGGTCCCGTTGACAGCCGCCGGGAAATGTGGACAATGTCGGCTTCCACTTCCGGGAGCCGTTCCATGCGGATCCGACCCGCCATCGTCGCCACCACCGAGATGCCGGTCGAGGTGCGCGTGACCGGCACCCCTGGCGGCGGGTTCGCGGCCTCCTTCGTCGTCGACCTGCCCCCTCGGAGGAACTGAGCCCCGGAAGCCGAACAGGCAAGCAAGCATCCAGAGCCTTCCGGGGCCCCCGGAAGGCTTTTTTTTGTGTCCGGCATTCCGCCCCGGGCCGCCCGGGACGGGGAGATCGCCATGAACGAGACACTGTCGAACGTGCAGGCGGCGCCGCTACCGCGGTCCCTGTGGCGCGACATCCGTGCCGTGCTGGTCGGTGCCCCGGTGGACTGCACCACCGGGAGCATCGGCCGGGCGGTGCTGATCCTCGCGGTGCCGATGGTCCTCGAGATGTCGATGCAGTCCCTGTTCGGGGTGGTGGACGTGTTCTTCGTCGGGAAGCTCGGGCCGGAGGCCGTGGCCGTGGTCGGCGTCACCGACTCGATCCTGATGCTCGTGTTCGCGGTGGCCATCGGTCTCAGCATGGGAACGACCGCCATGGTGGCCCGTCGGGTCGGCGAAGGGGACCTGCCGGCGGCCGCGCGCGCCGCGGTCCAGGCCATCCTGCTGGGGACGGGCATCTCGGTCCCCCTCGGGATCGCCGGCGTCTGGCTCGCCCCGGACCTGATCCGCCTGATGGGCGGCTCGCCGGCCCTCGCGTCGCAGGGGTCCGCATTCACCGCGATCATCCTCGGCGGGGCCGGAACGGTCACGCTGCTGTTCCTCATCAACGGCGTGTTCCGCGGCGCGGGGGACCCGACCCTGGCGATGCAGTCCCTCTGGATCGCGAACGGCCTGAACATCGTCCTGGACCCGATCCTCATCTTCGGGTGGGGACCGTTCCCGGAGATGGGTCTGACCGGAGCCGGCATCGCGACGACCGCCTCGCGCGGTATCGGTGTGCTCTACCAGCTCTCACGGCTCTCCCTGAGGAGCGGCCGGATCCGGATCGCGCCGCGGGACTGGGCCCTGGATATCGCGGTGATGGGACGCCTGATGCGGGTCAGCGCGGTGGGCGTCGTGCAGTTCCTGGTCAGCACGGCGAGCTTCCTGGGGCTCGTGCGCATCGTGGCGGCCTTCGGGGAGGCCTCGCTGGCGGGCTACACCATCGCGGTCCGCGTGATCGTATTCGTCCTGCTCCCCGCATGGGGTGTGGGGAACGCGGCGGCGACGCTGGTCGGGCAGAACCTGGGGGCCGGGAACCCGGACCGGGGCGAACGGGCGGTCTGGCTGACGGGACACACGAACGCGGGTTTCCTGGCGCTGGTGGCCGTGGTCTTCCTCGCGATCCCGGAGGCGATGGCCGGCGTGTTCACGGCGGATCCGGAGGCGATCCGGGTGGCTTCGGACTGCCTGCGGATCGTCAGCCTGAGCTATGTCTTCTGGGCCTACGGGATGGTGACGGTGGTCGCGTTCAACGGCGCCGGCGACACGACGACGCCGACGTGGCTGCACTTCTGGGCCTA
>JASFRI010000217.1:0-6956 GCA_050115015.1 Acidobacteriota bacterium | reverse complement strand
AGGACGCATCCAGCGCGATCCGTTCCCCTTCCGGCGACCAGGACGGTCCGGCGGCGTTCTCCACGAGGGGGAGCGCCTCGTCTCCCAGCACGTCGAGGGACCAGACGTCGCCGCCGTCGTAGACGCCGAACTCGTCGCCCGGCTCCATCCGGACCCCTTCCCGCCGTCCCCGCACGAACAGGAGCGTCGTCCCGTCGGGGGACCAGGCGGGCTGGATGTCGTCGTGGTCGCCGTCGGTGAGCTGTCTCGCCGCACCGGACTCCAGGTCCAGGAGGAACAGCTTGCGAACCCCCTCCACGCCGGCGCTGTAGGCCAGGCTGCCGCCGTCGGGGGACCAGGCAGGGAACTCCTCGATCCCGGCCTCGACGGTGAGCTGCCGGAGCTCCGGCGCCGCCCCGCCGCCCTCGTCGGAGCGCCGCGGGTAGAACACCAGCAGGGCGATCAGCGCGACGATGACCGCGCCGACCCAGACCAGGTCGGAGCGCCGTCCGGCCGCGGCCTCCCCGGGGCGCTCGAGGGACGCCCGGACCGCCGCCGCGCTCGCCGGGCGGGCCGCCGGGTCCTTCGCCAGGCAGGACCGGATCACCTCCCGCAGCGCCGCGGGCGCCGCCGACGGCAGCGCCTTCCAGTCCGGCGCCTCCTTCAGGATCGCCGCGAGGGTGTCGGAGACGGTCTCGCCGGGGAAGGCGCGGCGGCCCGACAGCGCCTCGAACAGGATGCAGCCGAGGGACCAGAGGTCCGTGCGCGCATCCAGCTCGCGCCCCCGCGCCTGCTCCGGGCTCATGTACGGGACGGTGCCGAGGATCACCCCGTCCCGGGTGCGGCTGCCGGTCACGGTGGGGGCCTCGGTGACGTCGCCCCCGCCGGCCTGGAACGCCTTCGCCAGGCCGAAGTCCAGCAGCTTGGCGGTGCCGTCCGCGGTGATCAGGATGTTGCCGGGCTTCAGGTCCCGGTGGATGACGCCGCGGGCGTGGGCCGCCTCCAGCGCCGCGGCGATCTGCCGGCCGAGACGCGAGACCTCCGCCAGCGGCAGCGGGCCGCGGGAGAGGCGCCGGGCGAGGTCCTCGCCGGCGACGTGCTCCATGACCAGGAACCGGACCCCGCCGGCCTCGTCCAGGTCGTGGATGGTCGCGATGTTGGCGTGGTTGAGCCCGGCCAGGACCTTCGCCTCCCGCCGGAAGCGGGACAGGTGCTCCGCGTCGCCGGCGACATCGTCGGGGAGCAGCTTGATCGCCACCTCCCGCTCGAGCCGCTCGTCCACCGCCTTCCAGACGACGCCCATGCCGCCCTCGCCGATCTTCTCGACGAGCCGGTAATGGGAGAGCTGCTGTCCGGGGGCGAGGTTCATGGAGTCCGTCCGCCGCTCGGGAGGCCCGGGGCGCGACCATTGTCGGTCCGCCCCGGTGGGGTGTCAAAGGCCGGTCAGCGCTCCGCCGGCGGCTCGCCCTCCCCGAGGACACGCACGTAGTGGATGAGCTCCCAGAGGGACTCGTCGTCCACCGCCCCCTCGAAGGCCGGCATCAGGTCGGAGCCGTTCTCGATCCACCAGTGGAGCTCGCCGTCGGTGCGCTTCTCGAGATCCCCCGACGGGGAAAGGTCCCCCACGTCGGCCTGCAGCGCGGCCTCCATGTCGGCGTCGCCGCTCCCGTCCGTCCCGTGACAGGGGAGGCAGAGATCGGCGTAGACCGCCTTCCCCCGGGCCAGCGCCTCCGGGGAGGCCGGCACGGGGTTCTCCCGGGCCGCCTCCTCGGGAGGGGCCTTCCAGTCGGTGACCGCGAGCGCCAGCGACGCCGCGGCGAGCAGGGCGAGTGTGGCGAGTCGAACGCGGCCGAGGTTCATGCTGGACTCCCTGCCCCGTAATGGTCCCGGGCGTGGTAGGAGGACCGGACCAGGGGCCCGGCCTCGACGTGATCGAACCCGAGGGCCAGCCCCTCGTCCCGGATCTCCCGGAACTCCTCCGGCGTCACGAACCGGTCCACCGGCAGGTGCCGCGGCGTCGGCTGGAGATACTGCCCCACCGTGAGCACCTCGGTCCCGGTCGCGCGGATGTCGCGGAGCGTGGCGCGGATCTCGTCCCGGGTCTCGCCCAGCCCCACCATGATGCCGGTCTTCACCCGCGGCGCGCCACGGCGGACCGCCCCCTCCAGGAGATCGAGGGAGGCGCGGTAGCTCGAACCCGGCCGCGCCGTGCGGTAGAGCCGCGGCACCGTCTCCACGTTGTGGGAGAAGATGTCGGGGCCCGCCTCCAGGATCACGCCGAGGGGATCCTCAACGCCCTTGAAGTCCGGGGTGAGGATCTCCACGGCGCAGCCGGGCACCCGGCCGCGGACCGCGCGGATCACCGCGGCGAAGTGCGCGGCCCCGCCGTCGGGGAGGTCGTCCCGGTCCACGGAGGTGATCACGGCGTGCTTCAGCCCGAGGCGCTCGACCGCCTCGGCCAGGTGCCCGGGCTCCCGGGGGTCCACACCCGCCGCCGGCCGGCCGGAGGTCACGGCGCAGAACCCGCAGCGCCGCGTGCAGACGTCCCCCAGGATCATGAACGTGGCGGTCCGGTCGGTCCAGCACTCGTAGATGTTCGGACAGCGGGCCTCCTCGCAGACCGTGTTGAGCGACAGCTCCCGCATGGAGCGGCGGACCTGCTGGTAGCCCGGCCCGGTGCGCAGACGGATGCGCAGCCATTCCGGCTTCTTCCGGTGCACCGGCAGCGGGTCCATCTCAGAGCTGCATCGTCTCGAGGCGCTTCTTGAGGTAGGCCATGAACTGGTCCGCCGTGGCGCCGTCGATGAGACGGTGGTCGAAGGAGAGCGACAGGTAGCACATCGTCCGGATGGCGATGGCGTCGTCGATCACCACCGGGCGCTTCTCGATGGCCCCGGCGCCGAGGATCGCCACCTGGGGCTGGTTGATGATGGGCGTGCCGAACTGGGCGCCGTACTGGCCGGGGTTCGTCAGCGTGAAGGTCCCGCCCTGCACGTCGTCGGGGGTCAGCTTCTTGTTCCGGGCGCGATGGGCCAGGTCGGTGATGGCCCGGGCGAGCCCCACGAGGTTCAGCTCGTCGGCGCGCTTGACCACCGGGACGATGAGCCCCTGCTCCAGGGCCACGGCGATCCCCAGGTTCACCTCCGGATGGTAGACGATGTCGTCGCCGTCGATGGAGGCGTTCACGACCGGGAACTCCTTGAGGGAGTCGACGATGGCCGCGGCGAGGATCGGCGTGTAGGTCAGCTTGACGCCGTTCCGCTCCAGGAACGCCTCGCCCGTCTGCTTGCGCTGCCGCGCCACGTGGGTGAAGTCGACCTCGAAGAGCGTGGTGACATGGGCGGAGGTTCGCCGGCTCGCCACCATGTGCTCGGCGATCTTCTTGCGCATGATCGACATCGGCTCGCGCCGTCCCGGCATCCCGGAGGACGCAGCCGGCCGCTGCCCCGCGGGCGTTGCGGCGGAGGGCCGCTCCGGAGCGCCGGCGCCCGCGCCGGACTCCACGAACGCCAGGATGTCCTTCTTGGTGACCCGGCCGCCGATCCCGCTGCCGTTC
Source organism: Acidobacteriota bacterium (assembly GCA_050115015.1). Taxonomy (GTDB): domain Bacteria; phylum Acidobacteriota; class Polarisedimenticolia; order CBDVAL01; family CBDVAL01; genus JASFRI01. The sequence goes on along the minus strand of JASFRI010000217.1, from coordinate 3,421 downwards.
ACCCTGGAGAGGTCCACATCGTGCTCCGCCGCGATCTTGCGCACCACCGGCGACGACCGGACCTGGCGCATCTCGCCGGCGTCGGCCTTCCGTCGGTCGGGAGCGGGCCTCGCCTCTGCCTTCCCCCCGGCGGCCTCCTCCTCCGGCTCCTCCTTCCCGGCGGTCTTGGCCTCCTTCGCGGGCTTGCCGGAGGATTCCTCTTCCTTCCCGGGCTTCTCCTTCTCCGCGGACTTCGCCTCCTTCGCCGGCTTCTCTCCGGCGTCGTCCGCGGGCTTCGCATCGGCGGCCGCGCCGGCGTCGGTCTCGATGGTTGCCACCACCGTATCGACCTCGACGGTCTCCCCCTCCGGCACCTTGATCTCGGAGAGGGTCCCCGCCTGCGGGGCGGGGATCTCGGCGTCCACCTTGTCGGTGCTGATCTCGAAGATCGGCTCGTCCCGCTCGACGGCCTCCCCGACCTTCTTCAGCCACCGGATGATGGTGCCCTCGGCGATGCTCTCCCCCATCTGGGGCATGATCACGTCGACTTTCATGGCCACTCCTTCAAGGGGAACCGCCGTTCCCCGCTGTCGGTCGATCAGTAACGATACAGATCCCGCGCGGCCTGGAGCACGTCCTCCCGGGACGGCAGGAACAGCTTCTCCATGGGAGGGCTGTAGGGCACCGGCGTGTCCGGCGCCGTGAGGCGCAGGACCGGACCGTCCAGCCACTCGAAGGCCCCCTCGTTGATCCGGGCGGTGATCTCGGCGGCGATGCCGCCGGTCCGCGTGTCCTCGTGGACGATCAGCACCTTGCCGGTCTTCTTCGCCGCCTCCAGGATGGCCTCGTCGTCGAGGGGCAGCAGCGACCGCAGGTCCAGGACCTCGACCTCCGCCCCGTCCTCTTGCGCCAGGATCTCCGCGGCCTCGAGCACCGGGTGGAGCATCGCGCCGTAGGTCAGGATCGCCAGGTCGTCGCCGCTGCGCCGCGTCGCCGCCTTCCCGATGGGGACGACGTAGTCGTCCGTGGGCAGCTCCTCCTTGACCCGCCGGTAGAGGAACTTGTGCTCCAGGTAGAGGACCGGATCCTCGTCGCGGATCGCCGCCTTCATGAGGCCCTTGGCGTCGTACGCCGTCCCGGGGGCCACCACCTTCAGGCCCGGGGTGTGGACGTAGTACATCTCGGGATTCGCGGAGTGGAACGGGCCGCCGTGCACCCCGCCGCCGCAGGGGCCGCGCAGCACGATGGGCACGCCCTGTCCCCAGCGATAGCGGTTCTTCGCCGCGAAGTTGCAGATCATGTTCCAGGCGGTGCCCATGAAGTCGATGAACTGGAACTCCGCCACGGGCCGCAGCCCCACGAAGGAGGCGCCGATGGCCGCGCCGACGATGGCGGTCTCGGCGATCGGCGTGTCGATCACCCGCTCCGGGCCGAACTCGTCCAGCAGGCCGTCGGTCGCCTTGAATGCGCCGCCGTAGACACCGATGTCCTCGCCGAGCAGGAAGACCGACGGGTCCCGCCGCATCTCCTCCTGCATGGCGGTCCGGATCGCCTCGAGGTAGGTCGTCGCGGCCATCAGAGGATCCTCGGCTTGCCGTCCGGGACCCGGGGCAGGTCGGCGTAGACCCCCTCCAGGGCGCGCTCCGCCGGCGGCAGGGGGCTCTTCTCCGCCTCCTCCAGCCCCCGCAGGATCTCCTCCTGCACCTCCCGGTCCATGGCCGCCTCCGCCTCGGCGTCCAGGATGCCGCGCTCCTCCAGCGCCGCCCGGTAGCGCTCGATGGGATCCTTCGCCGCCCACTCCTCCAGCAGCTCCTCCGGGACGTAGCGCTGATCGTCGTGCTCCGCGTGCCCCTTCATCCGGAAGGTGATCGCCTCGATGAAGGCGGGCCCGTCCCCCGCGCGGCAGCGCTCCACGGCCCGCCGGGTCGCCTCGTGGACCGCCAGGACGTCGTTGCCGTCAACGGTCTCCGACCGCGCGCCCAGCCCCTCGGCTCGCCGGGTCATGGACTCGTGGGTCATCTGATCCCTCGTCGGCGTGGAGTAGGCGTAGCCGTTGTTCTCCCCGATGAGGATGAAGGGGGTGCGCTGCACGGCGGCGAAGTTCAGCGCCTCCATGCACTCCCCGGTGGACATGCCGCCGTCGCCAATGTAGGTCAGCGCCACCGAGCGCTCTCCCTTCAGCTTCGAGCCCAGCGCCATGCCGTTCATCACCGACACGAGGGAACCGAGCACGCTGATTGGCGCCACCAGCCCCCGTCCGGCCACGTCCCCGAAGTGGTTGTTCAGGTCCTTGCCGCCGCTGGGACCGTCCGCCCGCGCCATGTACTGCATGAACATCTCCGCGGGACGCACGCCCCGCACCAGCATCGCGCCCAGGTTGCGGATGAGGGGGCCGAGGTAGTCCCCCTTCTCGAGGGCGTAGGCGGACCCAACGGAGGTCGCCTCCTGGCCGAGGCTGCGGTAGAGCCCTCCCACGACCTTCCCCTGCCGGTAGAGGTTGACCAGGCGCTCTTCCAGCCGGCGGGTGCGCAGCATCCAGCGCAGCAGCTCCCGCTGGCCGTCCGCGTCCAGGCCGGTCTCGGTCCGGATGGCGGTCCCCGTCGTCGGCTCCGTCACCGCGCCCTCCCTAGAAATGGATGGAACGGCCGTGCACCGCGAGGGCCGCCTCGCCGACCGCCTCGGAGAGGGTGGGGTGGGCATGGATGGCGTGGAACAGCTCCTCGACGGTGCTCTCCAGCCGCAGGGCCACCGAGGCCTCGGCGATCAGCTCCGTGGCCCGGGGCCCGATCACGTGCACGCCGAGCAGCTCGTCGTACTTCGTGTCGCCGACGATCTTCACGAAGCCCTCGGTGGAGCCGAGGATCGCCGCCTTCGCGATGGCGGTGAACGGGAACTTCGCGACCCGGACGTCGTATCCGCGCTCCTTCGCGGCAGCCTCCGTCAGGCCGACGCTGGCCACCTCGGGGGTGCAGTATGTGCAGGCCGGGACCTGGTCGTGGTTCATCGGCTCGACGTGGTCGCGCCCCGCGAGGTGGTCCACCGCGACCAGCGCCTCGTGGGAGGCGACGTGCGCGAGCTGGGCGGTGGCGACGATGTCGCCGATGGCGTAGACCCCCGGCTCCCCGGTCCGCAGGAAGCCGTCGACCTCGACGAAGCCCTTCGTCACCTTCACGCCGGTCCCCTCCAGGCCGAGGTCGTCGGTCACGGGACGCCGCCCGGTCGCCACGAGCACCCGGTCCGCCTCGAAGGAGACCTCCTTCCCCTTCGAGGTCCCCTTCAGGGTCACCCCCTTCTTCCCCCCCTTCACCTCGGAGATGGCGGTGTCGGCGTGGACCCCGATCTTCCGCTTCTTGAACGCCTTGGCCAGCGCCTCGGAGACCTCCTCGTCCTCCAGCGGGACGATGCGCGGGAGCAGCTCCGCGACGGTGACCTTCGACCCGAA
>JASFRI010000216.1:0-7014 GCA_050115015.1 Acidobacteriota bacterium | reverse complement strand
TCTGGAGAGCGGAGACATCCGGCGGGTCTCCCCGGGAAAGGGGAAGGCCACCTGCCCCTTCTTCCAGGCGGGGACCGGTCTGCTGGAGATGGCCTCGACGCATCTGGACCCGGACTTTCAGGAGAAGGCCGCCGGGGAGTACCGTCGCCGGAAGGAGGGGGAGCCCCGGCGCGGGGCTTGGGACTACGATCCGACCTACGATTTGTTCCTGTTCCGGCCGGACGGGGAGGTGGTGAAGCGGCTGACCGAGGCCTACGGGTACGACGCCGAGGGCAGCTTCTCCCCCGACGGGAAGAAGATCGTGTTCTGCTCGCTGCGGGATGCCTACCCCCTGGAGGAGCGGACCCCGGAGGAGCAGGCGATCCACGAGAGACAGCCGGACTACTTCGGCGAGATCTACATCATGGACGCGGATGGGAGCCACCCTGAGCGCCTGACGGAGTGGCCGGGATACGACGGAGGCCCCTTCTTCACCCCCGACGGTCGGCGGATCGTGTGGCGGCACTTCACCGAGGACGGGCTCCGGGCCGACATCTACACCATGAAGCTGGACGGCACGGACGTCCGCAGGCTGACGGATTTCAAGTCGATGTCCTGGGCTCCCTACTTCCATCCCTCCGGTGACTACGCGATCTTCGTCTCGAACAAGCTCGGGTTCGACAACTTCGAGCTCTTCCTCGTCGACGCCATGGGGAAACACCAGCCGGTGCGCGTCACGTACACGGACGGCTTCGATGGTCTGCCCACGTTCTCGCCGGACGGCACCACCATCGTCTGGACCTCGAACCACACGGACGACGGGATGAGCCAGCTGTTCCTGGGCTCCTGGGACCACGAGGCGGCCCTGGCGGCGCTGCGGGAGGCCCCCCTCCGGGAGGAAGGGCCTTGAAGGGGAGGAGGTGGGCGATGGGGAGCGTGCTCCTGTGGGGCCTGCTGCCGGCCCTGATGGCATCGACGCCACCGGCAGCCGATCCGCAGGTCGCCGGAGAGATCGCGGGGCTGGCGCCCGAGGTCCGGGCGGCCGACCTGGAGCGCGACGTGCGCTACCTGGCCGACGACGCGAGTGCTGGCCGGCTCACCGGCACCGAGGGGATCCAGCGGGCGGCGCGCTACATCGCCGCGGCGCTCGAGGCGGCGGGGCTCTCCCCGGTGCCCGGGATGGAGGGCTACTTCCAGCCGTTCCGCTTCACGTCGGGGGTGCGCCTGGGTGCGGACGGCAATCGTCTGGAAGTCCCCGGAGGCCCCTCCCTGAAGATCGGTACCCAGTTCGTCCCGCTCACCTTCTCGGGAAACGGGAGCGCGGAGGGGGAGGTCGTCTTCGCCGGATACGCCCTGGTCGAGCCGAAGGAGAACGGCTACGACTCGTACGCCGGCCTGGAGGTCACCGGGAAGGTCGTCCTGGCGCTCCGGGACATCCCCGAGGAGGTGCCTCCGCAGCGCCGCCAGGAGCTGGCGATGTACGCGGGTGACCGTTACAAGGCGAAGCTGGCCGCCGACCGGGGCGCCGCGGGCTTCCTGCTGGTGATCGGACCGAACTCCCCGAACGGCGGGGAACTGATCCCCTTTCGGGAGAGCGACCGCACCTCGGCGGTGCCCATCCCCGCGGCCTCGATCACCGGGGCGACCGCCGACCTCCTGCTCGCCCCCGCGAAGACGACCATCGCCGAGCTCCAGGGCCGGCTCGACGACGGATCCCTCAACCCACACGCATCGGCGCCGCGGGGGGAGGCGATCCGCCTCGACGCCCAGGTCGAGCGAGTCACCGACGAATGCCGGAACGTGCTGGCCTATTTCCCGCCGTCGGCGGGGGTGGACGAGGTGGTCGTGGTCGGAGCCCATTACGACCACATCGGCACCGGCGAGGGGCTGGGCTCCCTCGCCCACCAGGGCGAGGAGGGCGCCATCCACAACGGGGCGGACGACAACGCCTCCGGGACCTCCGTCATGCTCGAGCTCGCGGCGGCTTTGCCCCGGGAGCTTCGCGGGGCTCCGGACACCCCCCATCGGGGGCTGCTGTTCGCCGCCTGGAGCGGCGAGGAGCTCGGCCTCGTCGGGTCGAGCCACTTCACGGATGATCCTCCGATCCCGCTGGACCGGGTCGCGGCCTACTTCAACTTCGACATGGTGGGTCGGCTGCGGGAGAATCGCCTGATCGTCAAGGCGGTTGGATCCTCCTCGATCTGGCGCGGGCTCCTTGAGCGGCGCAACGTCCCCGCCGGGTTCGACCTGTCCCTGCTGGACGACCCCTACCTGCCGACGGACCTGACGTCCTTCTACACCAGCGACGTCCCCGGGCTGGACTTCTTCACGGATCTCCACGACGAGTACAACCGGCCCGCGGATGACCCGGAGACCCTGAACTACGAGGGGATGGAGCGGATCGCGAGGTTCGGTGGGCGGCTGATCCGCGACGCACTCGATCCGGCCCGGGAGATCGACTTCGTCCGGGTGCAGCGGACCACCGCCCCTTCCAGCGGGATGGGCCGCCGCGTCTACACTGGCATGGTCCCGGACTTCGGCGGCGAGAGCGACGTGGAGGGGATGCTGGTCTCGGACGTGCGGCCCGACGGGCCGGCGGCCCGGGCGGGCGTCATCGGGGGGGACGTGGTCGTGGAGTTCGCCGGGATCTCCATCGGAAGCCTGCAGGATTACTCCGACGCGCTGCGCGGGGCCAAGATCGGTCAGGCCGTTCCGATCGTGGTGATCCGGAACGGCGAGCGGATGACCCTGACGATCACCCCCGAGGCACGGCAGCAGTAGACTCGGGCCGTCCGCCGCGGGCCGGCCGGGTCGAACCCGAGGTGCGCCTCAGGCGACGCTCGTCTGCTGATAGTGCCGGCGCAGGATCTCGCTGACCTCGGGGCGGGTGAACTCCGCCGGAAGGTCCTCGCCGGCGTCCAGCATCGCCCGCACCTTGGTGCCGGAGAGGAAGAGGTGCGCCTCCTTCGGGCCGGGGCTCGTCTTGTTCGAGACCATCTCCTTCAGGCCCGTGTGGTAGAAGGTGTGCTCGAACTTCATGGGTTCGATACCGAGCTCGCCCGGGGCGAACTCGTCGAAGATCTCCTGGGCATCGTAGGTGCCGTAGTAGTTTCCCACTCCCGCGTGGTCCCGTCCGACGATGAAGTGCGAGCAGCCGTAGTTCTTGCGGATGATCGCGTGCCAGATGGCCTCACGCGGCCCCGCATAACGCATCGCGGCGGGCAGGGTCGACAGGACAACCCGTTCCCTCGGGTAGTACCTGTCCAGCAGCACCTCGTAGCAGCGCATCCGCACGTCCGCCGGAATGTCGCCGGCCTTCGTCTCTCCCACCAGGGGATGGATCAGCAGGCCGTCGGTGAGCTCCAGGGCGCACTTGGTGAGGAACTCGTGGGCCCGGTGGATCGGGTTCCGGGTCTGGAAGGCCACGACGGTGGCCCACCCTCGCTCGGCGAACAGCGCCCGGGTCTGCGCCGGGTCGCGGTGGTGATCCGGGAACTCGGGGACGGCGGGGTTGAGCATCGTGATCGGTCCACCCACCAGCTTCGGCCCGCGCTCGCGAAGGTAGGCCACGCCCGGGTGGGCGGCGTCCTCGGTCCGGTAGACGTTGCGCGCCTCCAGGGCGGGATCCCAGTCGAAGACGTCCTGAATCTCCATCGTGGCGACGATGGCGCCGTCGCCGTCCTGCAGGGCGACCGTGCCGCCGGCGGCGAGGCGTCCCGCCGTCTCGGCGTCCACATCGAGGGTGACCGGCACTGCCCACACGGTTCCGTTCGCCAGGCGCATCTCCGCCACCGTCCGGTGGTAGTCCTCGCGGGCCATGAAACCCTGCAGGGGGCTGAGAGCCCCCACCGCAATCAGATCGAGATCGCTCCGCTGGCGCCGGTTCACGGTCAGGCGGGGCAGCTCCTCGGCCTTCCGGAGCAGGGACGGGCGATCGGCCTCGGGGGCCAGCCGGTTCACGAGGGTCCCCCCGTGGGGCGCGACGATCTGGTGCATCGGGTCTCCTTTCGGGTATCGTGGGCGCGTGGGGCGCCGGGGGCGGGCCGTCCCGGCCTGACGGCGGGCGGCGAAACCGGAACCATATACCTGCCGGTAACCCCGGGTCAACCTCGAAGGCCCCGTCCCGCGCCATCTTCCGGCCGTGGTGCGGGGGCCGGCGAACCTCCACCCGATGACTGCGTATCGATATGAGGTATACCCTGCGCGCGGCCGCGGGCCGCGACCTCCATCCGGAAGAACCTCGAGGAGAGTCCCATGAGACCGAAACGCTTGCCCTCCCGCCGGAATCCCGCACTCGCGCTGGCCGTGCTGCTTCTCCTGGCCTCCAGCGGGGGGTTCGCCCAGGACCTGCAGTCGTTCGAGGAGCGCACCACGACCCACGTCCTCGACAACGGCTGGACCTTCATCATCGTGGAGCGGCCGGTGGCGCCGGTGTTCTCCTTCGCCACCATCGCGAACGTGGGTACCGCCCAGGAGGTGCCCGGCATCACCGGCCTGGCACATTTCTTCGAGCACATGGCGTTCAAGGGGACGCCCAACATCGGCACGAAGAACTACAAGGCGGAGCAGCAGGCCCTGGATCGGCTGGAGGATGCCTACCAGGCCTGGCAGGACGAGAGGCTGTCCCCGCGTCCGGATCCCGAGGAGCTCCGCACGCTGGAGGCGCGCTTCCGCGAGCGGCAGGAGGAGGCTGCCTCCTACGTGGTGGCCAACGAGTTCGGGGACATCATCGATCGCGAGGGGGGCGTCGGTCTCAACGCGGGCACCGGCTCCGACGAGACCATCTACTACTACTCCCTGCCGTCCAACAAGCTCGAGCTGTTCGCGTTCCTGGAGTCGGAGCGCTTTCTCCACCCGGTGTTCCGCGAGTTCTACAAGGAGCGGGACGTCGTGATGGAGGAAAAGCGCCGCGCCCAGAGCAATCCCGTCCGGCGGCTTCTGGAGCAGTTCAAGACCGCCGCCTTCGAGGGGCATCCGTACCATCACCCGGGGCTCGGCTACATGAGCGACCTGCAATCGCTGACCATGAGCGACGCCAGGGCGTTCTTCGAGACCTACTACGTCCCCTCCAATCTTGTCACCACCATCGTCGGCGACGTCAAGGCGGAGGACGTGATCCCGGTCCTCGAGAAGTACTTCGGCCGCATCCCGGCGGGGCCGAACCCTCCGCCGCTGCGCACGGTCGAGCCGCCGCAGATCGCCGAGAAGACCGTCGTGCTGGAGGATGCCTCCCAGCCGATCTACATCGAGGGCTACAAGAAGGGCTCGAAGATCAGCCCGGAACAGCCCATCTACGATGCCATCGACGACATCCTCTCCAACGGTCGCACCGGGCGCCTCTATCGCTCCCTGGTCCGGGACCAGAAGCTGGCCGTGCAGACCGGCTCGTTCTCCGGCTACCCGGGTGAGAGGTACCCGAACCTGCAGATCTTCTTCGCGGTGCCGGCCCGCGAGGTGACGAACGAGGAGGTGCAGGCCGCGATCCGGGAGGAGCTCGAGCGGCTCCGCACCGAGGACGTGACGGACGAGGAGCTCGCTCGCTTCAAGACCCGCGCCAAGGCGGACCTGATCCGCTCGATGCGAAGCAACCAGGGCATGGCCAACAACCTGGCGGAGTACCAGAGGCTGTTCGGCGACTGGCGGGAGGCATTCCGGTACCTGGATCGCCTGGACGCCGTCACGAAGGAGGACATCCGCCGGGTGGCCAACGAGACCTTTCGCCGTTCCAACCGTACGGTGGGCATGATCGTGACCGAGACGGCCGAGACGGCCGGGGCGGCCGCCGCCCCCGCGTCCGCCGAGTAAGGAGGACATCATGCGAACGACACGTACAGCCATCCACACCGCGCTCGCGGCGGCGATCGTCCTGGCCGGCGTGCAGGGAAGCCCGGCGCAGGTCAAGAGCGTCGACCGGCTCCAGTTCCCTCCGCTGCGGCAGACGGCGATCCCTCAGCCGGAGCGGATCGTGCTGGACAACGGCATGGTCGTGATGCTCCTGGAGGATCACGAGCTCCCGATCATCGACGTGACCGCGCGGATTCACACGGGAACCCGCCTGGATCCCGCGGACAAGATCGGCCTCGCCTCCCTCACCGGCTCGGTGCTGCGGACCGGCGGCACGACCTCCATGAGCGGCGACGATCTCGACGAGTTCCTGGAGGGCCGCGCCGCGTTCATCGAGACCGGCATCGGAGAGACCAGCGGGTCAGCCTCCATGGGCTGCCTGAAGGGGGACCTCGCGGATGTCCTCGAGGTCTTCGCCGACGTCCTCCGCAACCCCGCCTTCGAGGAGGACAAGCTCAAGGTGGCGAAGACCCAGATGGAGGCCGGCATCGCCCGCCAGAACGACCAGGCGCAGCAGATCGCGTTCCGGGAGTTCGGGGAGATCGTCTACGGGGCCGACTCGCCGTACGCCTGGAGCCCCACCTACGACACCGTGGCGGCGGTGACCCGGGACGACCTGGTCGCGTGGCATGCCGAGTACTTCCACCCGAACCGCATCATCCTCGGGATCTCCGGGGACTTCGAGGCAGGCGCCGCGACGAAGCTGGTCAAGGAGGTTTTCGGGGACTGGAAGGCGGGGCCGCGCTTCCAGAAGCCGGACGTCGCCTACAACCGCTCGGTCCCCTCCCAGGTCTTCCGGGTGGAGAAGGACGACGTGGTCCAGTCCCAGATCGTCATGGGGCACGAGGGGATCGAGGTCTCCAACCCCGACTACTTCGCGGTGGAGGTGATGAACCAGGTCCTAAGCGGCGGGTTCGGATCGCGGCTCTTCTCGAACGTCCGGTCGAAGAAGGGGCTGGCCTACACCGTCTTCGGCGGCGTCGGGAGCAACTGGGACTACCCCGGGACCTTCACCCTCTACACCGCCACGAAGACCGCGACCACCGCGGCGGCCATCGACGCCCTCTACGAGGAGGCCCGGGGGATGGTGTCGCGGCCGCCCACGGAGGAGGAGGTGGAGAAGGCGAAGGGCGGGCTCCTGAACTCGTTCGTGTTCGAGTACGACTCGACCCAGGAGATCATCGCCAAGCA
>JASFRI010000215.1:0-7057 GCA_050115015.1 Acidobacteriota bacterium | reverse complement strand
GCTCCGGCGAAGCGCTACAGCAGCTCCGAGCTCGCGGAACGGGCGGAGGCACCGGATCCGGTGGAGCCCATCGAGATTGACCCGGAGAACGTCGTCTACCCCGACAACGAATACGACCGGGAGCGCTTCCGGGCCCACGCGCCGGCATGGGCCTGGAGGGTCCTGCGCGAGCGCCGCCGCGAACTACGCAACCGGCTCAACGAGTTCCTGGTGGAGGAGGGCGTGGCCCTGGTGATCCGGCCGCCCTACCGCGGGGACGGCGGCACGGTCTTCCCGACAGGGGCCGGCTCGCGTCGGATGGAGGACCCGGTCCCGCCGCCCTCCATCTCGCTGACACCGGAGCACTACAACCGTCTCGTCCGCCTGGTGCAGCACGGCGAGCCCGTCGTCCTGGAGGTGGAGGTCCGCGCCCGGATGCACGAGGAGGACCTGGAAGGGGCGAACGTCGTCGCGGAGATCCGCGGCACCGGGAAGCCGGACGAGCTCGTCCTGATCGGTGCGCACTACGACGACGTGGTCTACGCCACCGGGGCGACCGACAACGCCGCCGGGTGCGCCGTGATGATGGAGGTCATGCGGATCCTGAAGGCCCTGGACCTGCCGCTGTCACGAACCGTGCGCATGGTGCTCTGGACCGGCGAGGAGCAGGGCCTGCTCGGCTCGAAGGCGTACGTGCAGCGGCACCTCGGTGACCCACGCACCATGGAGCTGAAGCCGGATCAGGAGGAGGTCTCGGCCTACTACAACCTGGACAACGGCACCGGGAAGATCCGGGGAGTGTACCTCCAGGGGAACGACATGGCCCGGCCGATCTTCACGTCCTGGCTCGGCCCCTTCCGGGACCATGGCGCCTCCACCGTGACCATCCGCAACACCGGCGGGACGGATCACCTGTCGTTCGACGCGGTGGGGATCCCCGGCTTCCAGTTCATCCAGGACGGCGTCGAGTACTGGTCCCGGACGCACCACTCGAACATGGACGTCTACGACCGCGTCGTGCCCGCCGACCTCATGCAGGCCTCGGCCATCATCGCGACGTTCGTCTACGAGACCGCCAACCGCGAGGAGCCCATCCCCCGCAAGCCCCTTCCCGAGCCCTGGCCGCCCGCCCTTCGCGACCTGGAGTGGTGACGATCAGTCCGCGGGGGCGGTGGCGGGGACGAGATAGATGGCCGGACCGTCCGACAGGTATGCGTCGTCGGCGGGCTCGAGGCGGTTGAACTCCATGAGGGCGTGGAGCGACCTGACGTAGCCCTCGCCCCGCTCCGAGTACCGCGACAGCCCCAGCGCCAGGTCCCGGCCCGTCGGCTCCTCGCCCCGTTTCCGGGCCGCCGCCCGGCGGGCGCGCAGGTCCGCGTACGCGGCATGGGTGTTCAGGTTCAGCATGTAGGCGACCACCGACTGGAAGGGCGTCTCGAAGGCGGCGATGCCGTAGTTCCCGAGCTCCTGGCGCTGCTTGTCGGGGGCCATCCCGTGCTCGCCCCAGGTCCACTGGCCGAACAGGGCGTTCCCCTGGCCCGCGAACCGCGACGTCCCCCATCCGCTCTCCTCCGCCGCCTGGCTCAGGGCCAGGGAGACCGGGATGACGTCCACGCGGACCCAGAGCTCGTCCAGCATCTCCGGGGTGATCGCCTGATCCGCGGTCTCGGCAACGTCGTAGCGCATCGCCAGCTCCGACAGCCAGGCGGCGTCGCCGGGTGACGAACCCGACTCCCGGATCCGCCCCAGGCGCTCCCGCTCCTGCAGGATGCGCTCGTTCGACCGGAGCACGAGCGGGGCCAGCGCGCGGAAGAACAGCCGCTTCTTCAGGAGGACGGTGATTTCCTTGACGGTCTGCTCGCGCCACCGATCGCCGACCGCGGTGAGGTAGACCCGCGGCACCTCGCGGATACCAGCCTGCCAGGCCTCGGGGGTGTAGTTGAGCTCCTCGAACAGGTCCAGGATGTCCTGGTAGCCGGAGATCGCCAGCTCCCGGCTCTCCCGCTCACCCGCGGAGGCGGCCCCGTCCGCGGCACCCCTCGCGCCCTCGTCGGCAAGGTCCCCCGGCGCCGCGTCCTCCGGTGTGCCGCCGCACCCGAGGAAAAGGAACGCCACCAGCAGGCTGGTGAAGATCGTCCGCCGCTTCATGCCGGCCTCCTTCCGGCTGGATCCGCCGCTTCACCCCTGCTCCGCCAGCAGCAGCGGGCTGTCCGGCCCCACCGGCAATCCCAGAAGGTACCAGATCACCATCATCACCAACCAGCCCAGCAGCAGGAAGTTCGCGTAGGGCACCAGGTAGGACAGGACGGTGCCGACCTTGGCCTTCTCCCGGTCGATCTCCGCGATCCACCCCAGGAGGATCGGGAAGTACGGGTAGAGCGGGCTGACGCAGTTCGTGATCGAGTCGCCGAGGCGGTAGAGGAGCTGGGTGAACGCCGGGTGGAAGCCCAGGGCCATGAACATGGGGACGAAGATCGGCGCGAAGATCGCCCACTTGGCGGAGGCGCTCCCCATGAAGAGGTTCGCCACGGCGATGACGAGGATGAAGCTGATGAAGAACGGGATCGGGAACGCCTCCATCCCCACCGCTCTCAGGAAGGCCGCCCCCTCCACGGCGATGAGCTGGTCCATCCGGCTCCACTGGAACATCTCCGTGAACTGGGCGATGGCCAGCGTCAGGACGATGTACGGGCCCATCCGCTTCATCGTCTCGGTCATGAAGCCGAGGATGTCGTCGGCCTTCTTGACCGTGCCGGCGACCAGGCCGTAGGCGATCCCGCCGGCGGCGAAGAGGGTGAACAGCACCGGGATCAGCCCCCGGAAGAAGGGGGAACGCCAGATGAGCTCCGGGTCCGGGTCGGGATTCCGCAGCCAGCCGTTCTCGGGGATGATGGTGATCGCCCACAACGCCATCGCGGCCAGGATCGCCAGCAAGGCCACCAGGGAGGCGCGCTTCTCCCGGCCGGTCAGCGGATCGATCTGCGCGGTGGCCGCATCGCCGGCGTCCCCGAGCCGCGGCATGAGGTAGCGCCGGGTGACGAAGGTCCCGAGGATCGCCAGGAACGGGACCGAGAGGGCCATGAAATACCAGTTCGAGAAGACGTTCACCTCGGGCGTCCCGCCGGTGGCGGCGTTGGTGAGGGACATCGCGAGCACGTCGGTCCCCGCCGGAAAGAAGTTCGCCGTGAACCCCGCCGTGGCCCCGACGTAGCCCACCAGGAGTCCCGCGATGGGGCTCTTTCCCATCTGCTTGAAGATCGCGGCCGCCAGGGGCGGGATCACCACGATGCCGGCGTCGGAGCCCACGTTCCCGCAGGCGGCGAGGGCGAACAGGACCGGGATGATCAGCCAGCCGGGGACGCTCAGGGCGACCCCCCGCATGACCGTGGGCACGAGCCCCGCCCCCTCGGCGATGGCGACGCCCATCAGCATCACGAGGACCAGCCCGAGGGGCTCGAAGTGAGCGAAGTTCTCCACCATGTGGAGGACGAACCACTCCAGTCCGGCCTTCGTGGGGAGCGACCGGATCGGGATCGACTCCGCCCGGTTGACGATCTTGATGACGTACTCGTCTCCCGCCTGCAGGACCGGGAAGGTCTTCGTGGACACCCGGAGCTCGCGGAGCTTCTCCGGGGCGATCGGCTCGTCGTAAATGAGCTGGCCGCCGTGGTACAGCTCCAGGTGGAGGTTCGTCAGGCGGGAGCTCAGATTCGCGCTCCGGATCTTCAGCACCAGCGCGTCCGGTTCCGCGGCCGCCGTGAAGGCCCGACCGTCGGTGCCGCCCCCGGGGCCGACCGTCCGCAGGACGTGGGTCGCAGGACGATCCACGGTCACGCCGAAGTGGGCGAGGGTCGCGGAGGCGAGGCAGACGATGAGGATGAGGATGCAGAATAGCCAAAACGGATGCGGCAGCCGGTTCCCGTAGCGCTCCACCCCGTCCAGGAAGCGCATCATCAACGTCTTGCGTTTCTCGACCACGATCCCCCCGGAGCCCAGGACGCCACACCACGCGAAAGGCCCTAGAGTCTAGCATGACCCTCCGCGGGAACCGCGGCGGGTCCGGGGGATCGGGGCGGGGGAGGCGACCGGCCTCGACCGCTCCCGGCGCCAGAAAGTCCTGATGCCGCCGGAGATGGACGATGCCGGACCTGCCGGGAAGCGGGATGCCGTTTCCTCCGGCAACGAGGCGGTGACCAGGCTGCGGGGGACGGGAGCCGTACAGCCGCATGCCGCCCGGGAGGGGTCGCCCCGACGGCCGGCAGGCAGCCTCCGGGACCCCGGGCGACATGCGAGACAACCCGGATCGCGCCGGCGGACACCGATCCCGCCTGACGCGCGAAGGTCAGTGGGCAGGAAGCATCGGGCACTCGAAGTACATCATCGTCGGCATGATCTCGAGATGGCCGAGGTCCCGGTGCTCCAGGACCTCATCGGCGCTGGTCAGCTCGAAGTTGACGTAGCCGTCACCGTCGGGGTCGTGGGCCTCGAGCCCCGCCTCGGTGAACACGACCATCTGTACCCACCAGCGCCCGCCGTTGAATTCCCGGTCCCCCGGGACGTTGCTGGCGACGGAGCGCTGTCCCATCAGGCCGCTCATCGAGAAGCTGTAAAGACGGTCCAGCGAGCGGGTGGTGGGCACCTTGTGGAAGTTCGCCGGCGTGCCCACCGTGTCCCAGATGACCCCGCCGCCCCAGAGCGCATCCTCCACCCGCTGGGCACGGTCCGCCATCGCGGCGGGCGCGGCGAGGGCGAGGGTCATGGCCGCCACGGTGATCCAGGTGATTCGACGTCCTGTCATCGGTCGTTCTCCTTTCGGGCACGAGCCACATCGGATGGATTCCGTGACTCTCGAAGTGGTATCCACTTCTACGCCTCCGGACTCCGGATTCGGTCCCGAAAGGGTCACGAATCGATCACATCGAACGTCGTGGCGGCGGGGGCGGCTGGAGAGGGAGCTGGAACCGGAACGTGGTGCCGGTTCCGGCGGCGCTTCGCACCTCGATGCGGCTGCCGTGCAGGTCCAGGATCTTCTTGCTGATCGCCAGGCCGAGGCCCGCCCCGCCGTGACCGGCCTCGACCGCGTCGCGCCGCCGGTAGAAGCGATCGAAGATGTGGGGCAGGTCCTCCTCCGGGATGCCGGACCCGGTGTCCGCCACCTCGACGGCGACCCCGCGTTCGCAGCGTCCCGTGGAGAGCCTCACCTCACCACCCGCCGGGGTGTAGCGGAGCGCGTTGTCGAGCAGGTTCTCGAGGACCCGCTCGATCATGCCGATGTCCGCCGCGACGAAGGGGAGGTCCTTGACCAGGTCCGCCTGGAGCCGCACCTGCCTCCGCTCCGCCTCCAGGCGGAACTTCTGGGAGACGTCCTGGACCAGCTCCCCCACGGCGAAGGGCTCCGGGTGCGGAAGAGTCTCCCACGACTCCAGCCGGGCCAGCTCGAACAGCTCCGAGACCAGCCTCTCGAGGCTGTCGCTGTGCTGGAGCGCGGTCTCCACATAACGGCGCTGTTCCCCGGGAGAGAGCTCCCCCTCCTTCAGGAGCACCGTCTCCAGGTATCCCCGCAGCGAGGCGAGGGGCGTGCGGAGATCATGGGAGACGTTGGCAACGACCTCCCGCCGCAGGGAATCCGCCCGGCGGAGCTCCTGGAGGTTCTCCGCCATGCGCTCCGCCATCTCCCGGAAGGTCACTCCGAGACGGTCGATCTCGTCCCCACCGCCGGACGGCCGCGGCACGTCCTCGATGGCGCCCTCCGAGAAACCGCTGCGCGCGAACCCCTCCATCGCGTCGGCCAGCCTCCGTAGTCGGCGCGTCAGCACGCTGAAGAGCAGCAGGCCCGCAAGGAGCGCGAACAGCAGGGCGGCGAGCAGCGCCGCCACCCCGAGGCGGAGCGCGTAGCTCCCCTGGAGCATCTGCACCGCGGTGTCGTAGTGCTCGCCTCCCAGCACGACGTAGAGGTAGCCCTCCAGATCGCCGTCGTGCTCGATGGTCGCCGCCGAGAATGCCTTCCTTCGTCCGGGATGCCGCGGATCGTCCCCGGTGATCGGCAAGGTCACCCTACCCTCCAGGAAGCGGCGGATGGGCTCGAGGGCCACGCGGTCCGCCTGCACCTTCCCCGGCGGCGCCGAGTAGGCGAGGATCGCCCCCCCCGGATCGAGGAGGTAGATCTCGATGCTGGGGTTGGCGACCATCATCATGTGGAAGATCTGCTCGAGAGCGGCCTCGTCGACCTGGCCCCCGACGAACAGCGGGACTTCCGCCACGAGATGCTCCGCCACGTCCCGATCCAGCTTCTGGTTGACCTCCTGCAGGAACACCCGCGTCGTGACCAGCGTCACGAGGAGGTACAAGACGCCGATGATCGCCAGGACCGCCAGCAGGGCCAGGGAGAGCTTCGCGTAGAGGGAACGCAGCATCGAGCTACCCTTCGAGCCCGGGCTCGGCGAGCTTGTACCCCACCCCCCAGACGGTCAGGATGTGCCGGGGCCGGGACGGGTCCGTCTCGATCTTGGATCGCAGACGGTTGATGTGGGTGTTGACCGTGTGCTCGTAGCCGTCGTGACCGTAGCCCCAGACGAGGTCCAGCAGCTCGGCGCGGGTGTACGCCCGCCCCGGGTGCCTCGCGAACTGGGCGAGGAGATCGAACTCCCGGGCGGTCAACTCGACCGGCCTGTCCCCCACGACGACGGTTCGCTTGACGGGATCGATGCGCAGGTCGCCGATGGCGACCGGCCGATCCTCCTGGGCGGGCTGCTCCGCGGCCAGGGCCTCGATCCGCCGGAACAGGGCCTTCACGCGGGCGAGCAGCTCACGGATGCTGAAGGGCTTGGTCAGATAGTCGTCGGCGCCGACCTCGAGGCCGAGAACCCGGTCCAGCTCGCCGGACCGGGCCGTGAGCATGAGGATGGGCGTGTAGTCCGGCCGCGAGCGCAGGCGCTTGCAGATCTCCAGACCGTCCATGTCGGGGAGCATGAGGTCCAGGATCACGAGGTCGTGCTCCCCGGCGTCGGCCCGCCTCGAGCCGGTCCGACCGTCGTGGGCGACCTGCACCTCGTGGCCGGCGTCGCGCAGGTGCAGCGCC
>JASFRI010000214.1:0-7099 GCA_050115015.1 Acidobacteriota bacterium | reverse complement strand
GTGGAGGTGACGTCGTCCCGGTAGTACACGATCCGGCCCGTGACGTCCACGGGCACGGCGAAGCTGCCGTCGCTACCGCAGACCTGCGGCGAGCCCTCGTTCAGCAGAACCGAGGTGAGGATCAGCGGGCTACCCTGCCCCTCCACGCCGGCCACGTTGAAGTTGATCTCGGCGATCGTGCCCGCCCCGCTGAGTTCGGCGCTGCAGTAGACCGAGACGACGACCCGCCCGGGAACACCCAGGTTGGGGGTGAGGGTGCAGCCGCTGATCATCGCCCCGGGCGTGACCGACGCCACGGTAAGGACCGTCGGGTTGAAGCCCACCGTGAAGTCGAGAGACAGCACCCCGAGACCCGTCAGATCGTCGACCATCACCGGCACCGGGACTCCCGTGGACGGCGGCGCGGCCTCGCCGATCGGAAGCGATACGACGGCCGGCGGCCGCGGACTGAGCGCCAGCCCTCCCTGGAATTCCATCGGTTCCCAGGGATCCTGCGGCAGCGGGGTGACGTCCCCGGTCCCCAGGTCCACCTCGGAGATCGCGCCGTAGCCGGAGGACCAGTCCGTCACGTAGGCAACGGTCCCGCTGGCGTCGAGCGCGATGCCCTGGGGGTTCACCAGGATTGCGGGGATGGGCGAAGGAATCCCCCCGGGGATGGAAACCTGGTCCAGGGCCCCGAGAGCATCGTCCACGGCGTAGAGGCTGGTCTCGGCAGGGTCGAGGTCCATCGCCCGACCGCCGCCGAACGTCGTGCTGCCGAAGAGGGTCGGCGTGTAGGTGCTGAGGTCGACGGACCAGATGCCGCCGACCGCCTCCAGGACGTAGGCCGTGCTCTCGGAAGCGTCGATGGCAAGCCCCACGGGTGCAATCGCGGAGGAATCGATGGGCCAGAGGCCCCCGACCAGGTCGAAGACGTTGAGCGCGTTCTCCGCCAGTACGTACGCCAGGCCGGAGACCTCTCCGAACTCGACCGCCCAGGGGTCCGCTGCCCCGATGGCGTTCACGATGGCACCCGATTCGAGATCGACGACGTAGATCCCGCCGAGGCTCGCCGTCACCACGGCCTGGAGCTCGAGGGGATCCACCGCGACGTCCCGCGGGTTCGGGAACCCCGAGGCCACGAAGGTCGCCCCACCCGTGGCCGGGTCGACGCGGTAGAGGGCAGAACCGCTGAAGGCGTACAGACCACGCTCCCGGCAGGGAGACTCGTCGCAGGCGTTCCCCAGTCCGTCCCGATCCGCGTCCTCCTGCCCGGGGTTGCTGCGGTCGTCGCAGTTGTCGACGAGGGCGCAGACTCCGTCGCCGGTCAGATCGTCGGGAGACCCACAGACTCCATCCGGACCATAGAGGTCGAGGTTGTCGTCGTCGGTATCGCAGAGTCCGTCGGGACCGGGCGCCTCCTCGGCGTCGGGCGTGGGATCGCCGACACAGGTGCCCGGCTCGATGCAGTAGTCGACGGTGCAGGGGTCCGAGTCGTCGCACAGGATCGGCGTGCCGGGCATGCACCAGCCGGGGGATCCACCGGAGAGGTCGCACCACTCGGTCCCGTTGCAGACGAGCGAGTCGTCGCATTCGGGATCCGAGGTGCAATCCTGGGCCTGGACCGCCGGCGCGAAGCAGAGCAGGACCATCGCGACGGTCCCGCAGAATCGACGCGCAAGGAGGCGGAGCATCGAGAACCCATTGTCACACATGATATCCCCCTTCCCCCGTGTGAACGGAGATGTCCACAACGGCGGCAAGATCTGGCTCTTTTTGTGGAGGAGATACAGCCAGCGATAGGGTGCTGCGGAGGGATCTTCCATGCGGAAAACCCTCCTCACGGCTGGTGATGAGTCGCGGCTACACTCGCTTATACTCCCGGCAGAGAAGGGGTGTCAAGCGGGTTCCCGGCGATTGCGCCGATCCGGCGGGGAGCGACTCGTCAGGCGCTGGGCGATCCCAAGACGACGGACTCCAGGTGCCGGAACTCCTCCCGGAGTTCTCCGCGGTACGCGATCACCGCACCGCGAAACTCCGCCGGGAGGTCCAGATCCTCGAAGTGAACACCAAAGTCGGTGTGCGCCAGCCGTGGAAGGAAAGGGAGCAGCGCGTCGCCGAACGACTCTGACGCCTGCTTCGGAAGCTCGGTGGGCAGCTTGTCCACCGCCATGATCACCGGTCCCACTCCCTCCACACCCGGCACGATCCGGTCCTTCAGGGGTTCGTAGACGTAGACCGGGTCGTCGATGGTGGTGGCGCGGACCGTGGTCTCCAGGGAGCCGTCCACGTCACAGGTGATGTCCCCCAGGATCCGGAGCCTGGGGTTCGGGTTGGCGGCCCACATCGACCGCAGGAAGCTCTTGGTGAGGATTCGCGGGTAGCGCGGCTCCCAGTAGATCCCGTTCACCAGCACCGTCAGGTAGCCGATCATCCCCTCCAGGCGGCTGGCGTACCTCTCGGGATAACGGTGCAGGCGGTAGTGATCGAAGCGCTCGTCGGGATCCCGCGGCACGTATAGGTCGTCTTGATGGAAACCGACCCGGTAGACGACCCGGGCGGAGAAGTCCCCGGACCGGAAGAAGCGTGACAGGTCGTCCGGCTCGAGTCGCTCCGTGGGCAGCACCTTCAGGATCTCCAGCGCCCCTCGGGACACGCGGCCCTGACCGGTGATCCCGACGACGAGGGGCACCACCTGCATGGGGAGGCCGACGGTCCGCACGATGCGCCCGACCTCCCGCAGCGCCTCCCGGACCTCGTCGAGGCCGGGATAGCGATGCGGCCTGCGGATTCGATCGAAGGGGTTGTCGACCCCCTCCCAGCGGAGGCGTCGCCCCAGGGCCCAGACCGTGTTCACCATGCCGGCATACCCGGCGTAGGTCCCGAAGGCGATCAGCCGGCGGCCGCGCTCGTTGACGACCCGCTCGTAGTCCAGCAGGGTCCCCCGGAGCTCCAGCAGCCGCCGCAGCATGGGCATGTTCTCCGGCTGCCCCTTCATCGTGTGGGAGAAGAACATCCATGCCTTCCCGGGCAGGAGATCCTCCGGCGGCACCTCCTTCACGCCGAGGATCAGGTTGCACCGCGACAGGTCGGGGGATAGCGTCGCGCCCGCCCGGACGTAGTCGGCATCGGGGAACACGCGGCTGCGGGAGGGCTGCACCACCACCGTGATGCCGTGGTCCTCGACCAGCCGCCTGACGTGCTCCGGCGTCAGCGGCGCCCGCCGCTCCGCCGGGTCCTTCGTCTCGACCCGGACGCCGAGAGATCCCTCCATGGTCCGCCCTCCCGCTCTGGCACCTTCCACCGCCCGGCGGGGATCCTGGCATCGTCGCCTCCCCGAGTCAAAACACGGTGGCGAGGACGGGAGCGGGAGGATCGTCGTCGGCCGAGGTTCGAGTTCCGCGGCGGCGTCTCAGGCGTCCAGGTCCCGGGCCTCGTAGAGACGCCGGGCGATGCCAGCCGAGATCGCGAGGGCCGTGGCCGTGATCAGCGAGGCCAGCCCCAGCAGCATCGGACCGTGGCGATCCAGCCAGACCGCCATCTCCCGGACCTGCTCGGTCCGCGGCGCCCCCTGGTAGAGCCCCGGGTCGAGGAGGGGGTTGGAGCGCCCCAGCAGCCAGAGGGCACCCTGCCCTCCCAGCGAGAGGACCAGGAGCCCTCCGACCATGATCGCCGAGAACGCGAGCGAACCGTTGCCCGGCCCCAGGCGGAGGCATAGGGGCAGCAGGACCGCCGCGGCCAGGAGGAGGAGCAGCAGCAGGACGAGGTGCCCCGCCGCCGAGGCCAGGGCCGAGCCGGCGGTCTCGCGGAACGACGCGACCATCCGCTCCACACCGAAGCTGATTCCCAGGCCGAGGGCCGCACCCGCGATCGTGGTCAGGTAGCGCGCGAAGACGATGTCGGCGCGACGCACAGGAAGGCTCGCCCAAAGCGGCTCCGTCCCGCCGAGCTCGTCGAGCACCATGGATCCGAACGCCAGGGCACCCGAGAACAGGAGGCTGATGAGCACGAAGATCGGGGGGACCGAGACCATGGCGGCGAGGTTCAGGGCGTAGATCGGCAATGCGGCCAGCAGCAGGAGGCGGGCCGCGACCACGTCCTTCCAGACCAGGTTAAGCATCGATCGCCTCCGCGGTCGTGTGGAGTACGACGTCCTCCAGCGTCGGCCGCTCGACGATGGCGGCCGCGCCGAAGCGGGCCCGGGCCGCCGCCGCATCGTCGGTGAGGGCCTCGAACCCGTGCCGGCCGCGGCGGATCCCCCGGAAGAACCCGGAGGGCAGACCCTCGAGCAGCTCGTTGCCCCCCTTCACGAGCCCCCAGCCGTCGAGAATCCGGTCCTTCTCCGCCGAGAACACCACGCGGCCCCGCTGCAGCAGCGTGACGTAATCCGCCAGCCGGTCGAGGTCCGCGGTGATGTGGGTCGAGAACAGGATCGACGCCTCTTCCTGGTGGAGTACGTCCCCCAGCTCGTCCAGCAGCTCGCGACGAAAGACCGGATCGAGCCCCGTGGTGGGCTCGTCCATCAGGATGAGCTCCGCCCGGTGCGACAGGGCCACGGCCAGCGCGAACCGCGTCCGGTTGCCCCGGGAAAGCCGGCCGAACCGCTTGCGGAGCGGCAGCCCGAACTGCGCCGCCAGGCGGCGGAAAGTCTCCGGGCTCCAGGTGGGATAGAACCGGCGTACCAGCCCGGCGTTCGCGGCCAGGGAGAGGTGGCGGTAGAAGCGGGGCTCGTCCTGGACGAAGCCCATCCGGCGCCGCAGGGCGGCGCCGTGGAGGGAGGGATCGTCACCGAACATCCGGATCCGCCCCCCGCTGGGCCGGACCAGCCCCAGCAGGAGCCGCAGCGTCGTGGTCTTGCCCGCGCCGTTGGGCCCGATCAGCCCCATGACGTGGCCCCGGGGCAGCCGGAACGAGACGTTCTCCAGCGCGAACCCCTCGTATCGCTTGGCGAGGCCCTCGACCTCGAGGATGGTCTCGACGCTCACGGCGATCAGAACTCCCGCCGTCGGTAGAGCGCGACCGCGAGCCGGTAGCCCAGCCAGTTCACGACGACCAGCGCGCCCAGCGCCGCGAGGTGGAATCCGGTGGGGGTCATCGCGCCCTGCATCGCCAGCAGGCCGGCGCGCGTCCCCTCGATGGTCCGGTGAATCACCCGTCCGACACCCGCCGCCCCGCCACCGCCCAGGATCGCCACCACGAGCAGCGCCGCGCCCAGGAGCTGGGCGACCACCGCGAAGATCAGGATCCCGGCGACGCCGTAGCGGATCGTGAACGGGAGCAGCGGGAGCAGCAGGAGGCTGATCACCGCTGCCGCCAGCAGGAGCGTGTCCGGTGTGAGCGCCGCCCCCAGCTCCATCCGGCTTCCCGGCAGCACCAGGGCGAGCGCCAGCGCCAGCAGGAAACCGGCGCCGATCAGGAGCCAGGCGCCGATCCAGCGGGCCCCGACGATCGCGGCACGGGAGACCGGCAGCATGCAGGTCCAGGCGCCGGACCGGAACTTGTCCTCCCGGGAGAAGGGCACGAAGGTCTGGAACGCGAGGTAAAAGCCCGAGAAGACGACCCACATGCGCGCCGAGTCCATCCGCAGCACGAAGTAGATCTGGAACAGGGAGAAGATCCCCAGGACGATGAGCAGGTGGAACCGGTTCAGCATCCAGTCGCGGTAGATCAGGCTACGCAGCATGTCGCTCCTCCCTCTCCCGGCCCCCTCCACGGCCCATGAGGACCATGATGTCGTCCAGCGAGGCCCGCTCCACCGCGGCCCGCTCCCCGAAGCGGCGTCGCGCCTCCTCCGCCCTCGACGTGAGCCCCTCGAAGCCGTACTCGCGCTCCCGGACCCCCTCGAAGAAGCCGCGGCCCTCGCCGTCCAGGAGCTCCCGCCCGCCCCGCACCACGGCCCAGCGCCCCACCACCTCGTCCTTGGGCTCGGAGAACATCACCCGGCCGGCCCGCAGGAACGTGACGAAGTCCGCGGTCCGCTCCAGGTCCGTGGTCAGGTGCGTCGAGAACAGCACCGATGCCTTGCCGTCCTGCAGCAGCCCGGCCAGACGATCCAGGAACTGCCGCCGGAAGACCGGGTCCAACCCCGCCGTCGGCTCGTCCAGGATGATCAGCTCCGCGCCGTGGGAGAGCGCCAGGGCCAGGGCGAACTTCATCTTCGTCCCGTGAGAGAGCTTCTTGAACTTCCGGGCCATGGGCAGCTCGAACTCGGAGGCGATCCGCTCGAAGGTCGTGTCGGACCAGCCGGGATAGAAGGGCGCCGTGGCGGCCTTCAGGTCGCGCAGGCGGATGTCCTCCGGGAAGTGCGGCTCGTCCGGCACGTAGCCGATCCGGGACTTCACCTGGATCTCGTCCTCGAGGTTGTCGAGGCCCAGCACCCGGATACGTCCCGTGCGCCGCCGCACGAGGTTCAGGATCAGCTTGATGAGGGTGGTCTTGCCGGCGCCGTTCGGGCCGATGAGCCCCATGATGTAGCCCCGCGGCAGCGAGAACGACACGTCCCGCAGCGCGAACCCCTTGTAGGTCTTGCCGACGCCCTCGAGCTGCAGGGCAGGCGTGGTCATCGTCATCGTTCCTCCTCCCCGTAGAGGAGCCGCAGCATCTCCAGGAGCTGGTCCCGCTCGACCCCCAGGGCCCGGGCCCGGTCCACCGCCTCGGCGAGCACCTCCTCCACGGCCTTCATCTTCTTCTCGCGCAGGAACTCGTGGTTCTGGGCGGCCACGAAGGTCCCCTTCCCGCCCACGGTGTTCAAAAAGCCCTCGCGCTCCAGCTCCTCGTAGGCGCGCTTCGTGGTGATCACGCTGATCTGGAGGTCCCGGGCCAGGCCGCGGATGGAGGGGAGGGCCTGGCCCTCCGAGAGCTCGCCGCCGAGGATCTGGGCCCGGATCTGCCGCACGATCTGCTCGTAGATCGGGTCCGGGGACGCGTTGGAGATCACCACTCGCATCGGATCCTCTTTTGGTGCAACCGGTTCCGCAGCCCGCGCATATCGTCTTTATCGTGCATATTCAATATATACAGTAAACCCGGCGGGCTGTCAACCGAAATCTCACGGCGTGCTACACTCCGCCGCCGGCGGCCGTGGTGGGAGTGGCGCCCGGCCGGGGGAGAGGGTGGAGGA
>JASFRI010000213.1:0-7167 GCA_050115015.1 Acidobacteriota bacterium | reverse complement strand
GACGTCCGACAACGGCCGGGAGGCGCTGGAGAAGCTCGAGAACGGGGGCTTCGACGTGGTGGTCCTGGACCTCAAGATGCCGGAGATGGGCGGACGGGAGGTCTACGAGAGACTCCGTGAGGCGCGACCGGATCTCCTGCAGCGGGTTGTCTTCTCGACCGGGGACATGGTCAGCGAGGAGTCGCGGGACTTCTTCCGTTCGATCTCCGCACCGGTGATCCAGAAGCCGTTCCAGATCGACCAGGTCACCCGGACGCTGCAGTCCTTCCTCGGGAGGGGCACCGAACACGCAGCGGGGTGCTAGCGCTCCAGGGTGTAGGCCTCCAGCCCGTAGAGCGAGGCGTACGCGTAGGAGATCGTCCCGTACCCGGGCCCGTACCGCGACTTCACGCCCCACCCCGCGCCCCAGGAGTTCTGGATGATGAAGCCGCCCCCTCCGGGGAGATCGCCGTTGTCCTCGTAGCCCACGACCGCGACGGCCTGTCCTCCGTCGGTGTTCTCGCCGGGCAGCGGGAGCGGAACGTCCCCGGACAGCACGGTCGCCGGGTAGTCCCAGGAGGCGAACGTGTTGATCGCGAAGGCGATCGGATTCTCCGAGTCGAGGATGGCCCGCAGCGCGCGGACGTCCCGGGATCGCAGCCGCATGAACCGGTTCACCTTGTACGGCCCGGCCTTGCTCCGGAGTCCGGCCTCCTTGGGTGGCGGACCCTGGCCCTCGTTCCCCGTCGGGTCCGGGCTGGGGGAGTAGCGCCAGGTGCGGGCTGGGGGCACGCCGACCTCGCGGAGGACGTCCACCGCCACCGACAGCCGCGTCCCCTCCTCCTTCGGCTCGCCGTCACGCTCCTTGCATGCCCAGTACAGGTACTGGGACGACAGCGCGATCATCTTCTCGTCACTGGTCTTCAGGAGGGCCTCCCGGATGGCGCAGACGGCGAAGGCGACGGATGTGGGCCGGTTTCCCTGGGAGCGCACGTCGGGCATCCGGGCCCGGAGGTCGACGCCGACACTGGGCTCCTCCTCGACGTGGCTGCGGATTCCGGGCGGGGGGAGGCCGCGCCGGGACCGCTGCGCCTCCGCGAGCAGCACCCCGCGGGGACGCCGCAGCAGCGGAGGCGTCTCCTTCCCGTACGCGGAGGAGAAGATCCGGTAGGGGGCCATGGCCGCCGACCGGCCCCACGCCGACTTCGCCACCCTCGTCGCCCGCAGCACCGGCGCCGCGGGCGCACCGGGGCTGTCGAGGAAGTCATAGAGCAGCATCGGGTTGGAGTAGGCGAGCTGATCGCGCAGCTCCTCGGCGGTGGTGATCCCGAGGCTTGCCAGCCGCTGGGTCTGCTCCTCGGGGAGGCGCCCCCGCAGCGGCTCGACGGAACGCTTCAGGTCGTCGGTGATGCGCATCGGACCTCCACCCATGTCGCCGCGGGGAACTCGGAGCCGGACTGCCCGGCGGCGCCGGTGAACCCCGCGAGGCGAGGGCGCCGCATTGTAACTCAGGCGCTGCTGAACACCAAGTGCCTTCTTCTGGAAGGGTTTCCGTCGGGTCCGCGCCGTGTACGCAAAAAAAAGCGGGGAACCGAGGCTCCCCGCTTCTGGTGGGGCAACAACACCCTGCCGCTCCC
Source organism: Acidobacteriota bacterium (assembly GCA_050115015.1). Lineage (GTDB taxonomy): Bacteria > Acidobacteriota > Polarisedimenticolia > CBDVAL01 > CBDVAL01 > JASFRI01. The sequence continues at coordinate 5,551 of JASFRI010000213.1, read as the reverse complement.
CGGAATGGGCCGGGAACTGTCGACGCGGCACCGTCGGCAGCGGTGCGAGCATGGAGGGTGTCTCTTGCCGCCGGTATGGTACGGGATGCCCCGGGTGCTGTCAAGCTTCCCGTCTTTGTATATAAGTCTATTTCTTTCAGTGGTTTCGATTCCGCCTGTGGCGCCGGCGGGCCAATCACGCTGGAGGATGCCGACCGGGGTTTTTTTCCCGTTTCTTTTCAACGCGTTCCGTCGGGCACCCCGAGAATCCGCGCGGAACGGCCTCCGCGCGCGGCGGCCGGCTGGCCGGCCCCCTTGACGGCACCCCGGTGATCTGGAGTAACCTATTGGCGCACGCGGAGTTCCCGGCGCCCCATCGGACCGGGAAAGACGCGGCGTCGCCTGCCGCAGCGCGACGGCGAGGCATGGACCGGGGGGCGAAAGGGGCGAGGCATGGCCGAGAGCATGAAAACCGGGGACGGGGCCGTTCGCGATTGTCGCCAGTGCTACGGGAGCGGCGAATGTTTCCACTGCAGCGGTCGCGGGGCGATCCCCTCGGACCTCGGGGGGAGAGAATCCTGCCATTCCTGTGGCGGGGGGGGGAAGTGCATCCTGTGCTCCGGCCGCGGCGAGGTGGCCCAGCCCCTCGACGCCTTCCTGCCGGCGTCGCGCCCGCTGAACCTGGTCCGCTGAGGCGCGCATCTCTCCGCCTCGAGGCGGGGAGAAGGTCTGGTGCCGAAGAGGAGACTCGAACTCCTACGGGGTTGCCCCCACTAGGTCCTGAACCTAGCGCGTCTACCAATTCCGCCACTTCGGCCAATCGACGCGTGCGCCGCCGGGTTCTGCTTCGCTCCCGTGAGGACGGTGGAGTATAGCGGAGTGCGATCCGTTTGGGAAGAGGCGGCGTCCCGCCGCCCACGATGAGCGTCGACCCCCTCACCCTGCGGCGCCGGATCCTCCACCGGGTCGGCGATCCGGGAGCCCGCCCGCCGACGGCACGGGGGCTCCTGCGCTTTCTCGGACTCCCGCGCGAGGAGCTGCCGGCGCTGCGCCGACAGCTCTCCCTGCTGGCCGAGGAGGGCGAGATCGTGGGCAGCCGCGGGCACTGGTTCCCGGCCGAGGCCACGCGTCCGCTCCGGGGGCGGTTCCTGCGGCATCCCGACGGCTACGGGTTCGTCCGGCCCGAGGGGGATGGGGAGAGCGACGTTCACCTCCCGGCCCGGCGCGCGGCAGGGCTGATGCACGGGGATCGGGTCGAGGTGGCGGTGCTCCGGCGGGATGCTCGCGGACGCGGCGAGGGGCGCCTGCTGCGCGTCGTCGAGCCCGCCTCCCGCAGGGTCACGGGGGTCCTCGAGCTACGAGGCCGGGATGCGCGCGTCTTCCCTTTCGAGGAGCGGATCGCTCGTTTTGTGCTCGTCGGGGCGAGCATCCCGGAAGCGGCCGACGACGGCTTCGCCGTCGGCGTGGAGGTCTCCGATCCCCCTGATGACGACGGCGTCGCACGCGGGCGGATCGTCGAGGTGCTCGGCCGGCCCGAGGCCCCGGGGGTCGACATCGAGATCATCACCCGGCGCTTCGATCTCCGCCAGGACTGGCCCGAGGAGGTCGTCGACGAGGTCGCCCGGCTGCCGGGGGAGGTGGATGCGGACGCGCTCGAGGGCCGCGAGGACTTCTCGGAGTATCCGACCGTCACCATCGATGGCGAGACCGCGAAGGACTTCGACGATGCCGTCGCCGTCCAGCGTCTGGCGGACGGCGGCTGGAGGCTGCACGTCCACGTGGCGGACGTCGCTCATTACGTGACCCCGGGGGGGCCAACCGACCTGGAGGCGCGGGAGCGCGGGACGAGCGTCTACTTCCCCGGCAAGGCGATCCCGATGCTGCCGGAACGGCTCTCGAATCACCTGTGCTCGCTCCGTCCCCATGTCCCCCGGCTCGTCCGCACCGCCGTGCTGGAACTGGACGCCGCGGGGGAGGTGCGCAGGACGCGATTTGCCGAGGGATGGATCCGGAGCGCCGAGCGGATGACCTACCGCGCCGTGGCGGGGATTCTCGTGGAGCGGGACCCGGAGCTGATGGAGCGCTACGCGCCGCTGGTGGACCGGTTCCGCGAGATGGAGGAGCTCTGCCGGCGGCTGCAGGCGCGCCGCCGACGGCGCGGTAGCCTCGACTTCGACCTGCCGGAGCCGGAGATCGTGCTGAACGCCCGGGGGGAGATGACCGGTGTCTTCCCCTCGGCTCGCACCGTCGCCCATCGCATCATCGAGGAGTTCATGCTCGCGGCGAACGAGGCGGTGGCGAGCAAGCTGCTGGAGGACACGCTGCCGGGCCTGTTCCGTGTCCACGAGAGCCCCGAGCCGACGAAGCTGGAGGCGCTGGACGAGGTCCTGCAGGGCCTGGGATACCGGCTGCCCCGGCCGCTGGAAGACCTGCGGCCCGGGGATCTGCAGCAGCTCCTGGAGGCGGTCCAGGGCCGGCCGGAGGAGCGCTTCGTCTCCCGACTGGTCCTGCGGGCGCTGCAGCAGGCACGGTACGATCCGGCCAACCTGGGGCACTTCGGACTGGCGGCTGCCCGGTACACGCATTTCACCTCGCCGATCCGCCGGTATCCCGATCTCCTCGTCCACCGGGTCCTGCGGGACCAGGCCACCGGCGCCCTGGACGCCGGACGGGTGACCGCCCTGCGCGCGGACCTCCCCGGGGTCGCGACCCACGCCTCCCGGACCGAGCGGACGGCGGAGGAGGCGGAGAGGACCCTGGAGGAATGGAAGAAGCTCGGCTTCATGGCCGAGCGCGTGGGCGACGAGTACCGCGGGTTCGTCTCCGCGGTCATGCCCTTCGGCCTCTTCGTGGAGCTCGAGGAATACTACGTGGAGGGGCTCGTGCACATCTCCACACTTCAGGGGCGCTACCGCTTCGATGAACGGGGGCACTGCCTCCGGAGGGAGGACGGGGGGCGCACCTACCGGCTCGGCGATCGCCTCGAGGTGCGGGTGGCGCGCGTGGACGCGTTCCGGAAGCGCATGGATCTCGAGATCCTCGGCGAGGAGCCCTCCCGCGGGCGCCGCCGGGGACGACGCAGGCGCCGCCGAGGGCGCTAGCTAGCGCTCCGGTTGACGAGGCGGGTCAACCGGGATTTCCGGCGCGAGGCGGCGTTCTCCTTGAGCACGCCGCTCTGGACGGAACGATCCAGCAGCGCGAGGGTGGCCGGGAGGAGTTCCCTGGCCCGATCGGTCTCGCCGGCCTCGACGGCCTTCCGCAGCACCTTCACCTGGGTCCGCATCCGGGACGTGTTGGAGCGGTTACGCTGACGGCGCCGGGCATTCTGGCGGGCCCGCTTCAATGCTGACTTGTGGTTTGCCATTCGTGCTTTGCCTTAAGAAGCCGGGATCGTGCCCGGCTCGGGGTCACTCCGAGAACCGTAGATGTTAGGGAAGCGAGCCCGTTCCTGTCAAGGGCGCCAGCTCACAGCCCCAGGGAGCGCAGGCGCTCCCTGGCCAGCCGGGCCTCGTCGGTGTGCGGGAACCCCTCGATGAGCGCGTTGAGCTGGAGGACCCCCTGGGCTGTCTGGTTCAGCTCGAGGAACGCGAATCCGCGCTTCAGGTGGGCGGCGGGTACCTTGTCTCCCTGCGGATACCGGTCGATGAGCTCGCCGAAGGCCTCGACGGCGTCGTTGTACTTCCCCTGGCTGTAGTAGCTCTCACCGACCCAGTAGAGCGCGTCGTCGGCGAAGGCGCTGTCCGGGAAGCGCTGCAGGTATTCCTGGAACCCCAGGATCGCCAGGGGATAGTTCCCCTTCGTGTAGTCGGCGTAGGAGGTGTTGAAGATCTCCTCCGGTGGCGCGCCGCCTACGATCGGGGAGGATGCCAGGGTCCCCTCGCGCGGGCCGGCGGCCGTGGGAGCCTCCTCGTCGTCGTCGGCCCCGTCCCCTCCCGCGGCCCCCGCCGCGGCGGCGCCCACCGCGGCCCCGGTGGGTGCTCCGCCCACGTAGCGGCTCTCCTCCATCAGGCTCCGCGCCGCCTGGATGTCGGAGCTCAGTCCGGAGAGCCGGAAGTTCGTGTCCTCGAGCTTCTGGCCGAGCACCTCCATCTCCATCGTGAGGGAGTCCACACGGGCGAGAAGATCCGCCTGCCCGACGCGCTCCGCCTCCCGGTCCTGCTGCACGGCCGATGCGACGACGGCGTTCTGCTCGTCGAGGCGGTCCTGGATGGCGGCGTGCTCCTTCTGGAGCACGAGGAGCTGTGTCTTGACCTCGTCGAGATCCGCCTGCAGGTCTCCCGTCTGGGATGTCTCCAGGCAACCGAAGGCCAGGAGAAGGGGGATGAGGAACAGCGCTCTGGGATGCATCGGCGGCCTCTCGGCGACGGCCGGCAGGCAGCCGGCCGCATCGCGGGAGCTACATCGGTTTCAGCACGAACTCCGCACGCCGGTTCCGCGACCAGGCGGCCTCGTTGTTCCGCGGGTCCACCGGGCGCTCCTCGCCGTAGGAGATCGTCTCCACGCGGGCGGTGTCCACGCCGAGCGACACGAGGTACGAGCGCACCGACTCGGCACGGCGCTCCCCGAGGGCGAGGTTGTACTCCTCGGTGTTGCGCTCGTCACAGTGTCCCTCCACCACCACCGCGTACTCGGTGTGGCCGCGGAGCCAGGCCGCATTGCGCGCCAGGATCTCCCTTGCCTCCTCCTGGAGATCGCTGCGATCCGTGGCGAAGTAGACGGTGTGCAGGACGCCCTGCTGGTTGAGCCGCTCCGCCTCCGCCTCGAGTCGCGACAGGGACTCCACCTCCGGCTCCGACTCCTCGCCCCAGGGTGACTCCTTCACATCCTCCACGTCCGAGGGCCTGGAGGACGGAGAACTCGTATCCCTGGATGTCGGGGTTCCGGACACCGTGGGCTTTTCGGCGTCCTCCGGCGGCTTGCTGGGACCACACGCGACGAGGAGGGAGAGCAGGAGGACCACCAGTACGGCGGGGCGGACAGCATGGAAACGGATCCCGGGCATGTTCATCCTCACTTGGTGTTGCCCGTCCCCGGGGCGTGGGCGGGACGGGTCCGACATCGGCGAGCCGATTATACCATAGCGGTTCCGGGACCCTGCCGTCGGCCCCGGCCCGTCCCGGACAAATCCGTCGCCGTCGCTCCCTCACGGCGCCCAGGCGGGTGACGAGGCCCCCTCCGTATCCGTGAGGCGGACCGGCTCGCCGCCTTCGACGGGGATGCGGTAGATCTCGTAGTGCCCCACGCGGTCCGAGGCGAATGCCAGGTGCCGGCCGTCGGGGGACCAGCAGGGGCTCTCGTTGTTCGACGGGCCAAAGGTGAGCCGGTTGAGGGTGCGCGTCGCCAGGTCCATCACCTGAAGATGGAAGTGCCCGCCGATGCGGGAGACCAGGGCGATCCGGTCCCCGTTCGGGGACCATGCGGCGGAGTCGTGGTAGGAGCCCTCGTACGTCAGCCGGCGGGCGTTCGCCCCCTCCGCGTCCATCACGTAGATCTGGGGGCGTCCGCCGCGGTCGGAGGTGAAGGCCAGCTCCCGGCCATTCGGCGACCAGCTCGGGCAGCAATCGATGGCGCG
>JASFRI010000212.1:0-7211 GCA_050115015.1 Acidobacteriota bacterium | reverse complement strand
CGGCCTGCATCGAACGTGATCCAGCCGGCGAGCAGCAGCAGGAGGGTGCCCGCGATCCGGGCCGTACGGCGCTCCAGGACCTCGGCGTCCCGGCCCGACCGGCCCCGCAGCTCCTCCCGCAGGCGCCAGCCGACCACCGCAGCGCTGCCGACCTCGAGGAAGGAATCGACGCCGAACCCGACCAGGGCCACCGACCCGCTGACCGCCCCGGCGGCCACGGCGACGACCCCCTCCACCACGTTCCAGAGGACGGTCAGCCAGGCGAGCCGCACCCCGCGGCGCAGCAGCGGACGGCGATCCGACGGCGACACGACACGATCCCCGGGGGGGGCCGGCTACTCGCCGGTCTCCTCCCCCGCGTCGATGCTCTCCAGCAGGTCGGCGAGGTCCGGCACGCGATCCGGGTCGGTGTTGAGGCGCAGGGCGCGGCGCGCCATGTCCCGGGCCTCGCCGGGCTCGCCGGTATCGCGCAGCGCCCCCGCCAGCCGGGCGAAGGCCATGGCACTGTCGCGGTAGAGGGCCGTGTTGACGCGGAACAGCAGGACCGCCTCGACCCCGTCCCCGCGCTCCAGCAGCGTCGCCGCGACCGCGAGGAGGTCCCATTCGGAGCCCACCAGCGGCCGCAGTTCCCCGGCGAGGCCCCAGGGGCTGAGGTTCGGGTCGGCGAGCAGCCCCTCGGCGAGCCAGCCGTCGATCACCGGGTAGGACGGGAAGCTCCCGGTGTACGGCCGGCCCGTCAGGATCGCGAGCAGGTCGCGCTCCAGCGACCGCACGGGATGCTCCACGATGCGTCCGATCTCCGCGCCGTCCCGGAGGACGATGATCGTGGGGACGCGGTACACCCGCATCCCCTTCTCCTCGCCGCCGGGGGAAGTCTTGCGACGGCCCTCCGCGTTGTCCACGGCGACCAGCGTCAGGCGCTCCTTCGGGAACTGGAGCGTCTGGAGCAGCTTCAGCAGACGAGGCACCTCCCGGCGGCTGTCCGGGCACCAGGTCCCGAAGAACACGGTGACCTCCACGCCGGCCGCCCCGGCCGCTCGCAGCGCGGCGGTCACATCCGGGTTCGGCACGTAGGCGTCGTAGCCCTCCTCGAACCACCCGGAGTACGGCTCCTCGCGGAGGTCCGCCGGGGTGATCCGGCCGAGGAGCTTCGGCGGCTCCTCGTCGGCACGGGCGCCGGCGGTGGTCAGGGCCGCAACGGCGGCCAGGAAGAGCACGAGCACGGCGGCGACGATCGGACGGCGTGGGCGCATGGCACTCCCCTCCCGTTTGCAGCAGCCGCCATTCTACATGCTGCCGGGAGGCCCGTCCCGGCCCTTCCGCCGATCGTGTCCAGGGCGCGGAAGCCGGCTACCGGCCGGTGCGTCCGGACCCCGGGGCGGGGCACCGTGCCCTGGCCCGGGATACCGTCCTACGCGTGGGCCGGCTCCCGGAGCGCGGGGATGGCCGCGGCCAGCACGTCCCGGATCGACTCGACGAACACGAACTCGATCTCCTTCCGCACGCACTCCGGGATGTCCCGGAGGGCCGACTCGTTCTGGCGGGGCAGGATGATCCGGCGCAGGTTCGCCCGGTTCGCGGCCAGCACCTTCTCCTTCACCCCGCCCACCGGGAGCACGAGCCCCGCGATGGTGATCTCGCCGGTCATGGCCGTGTCGGCCCGCGCGGGCTTGCCGGTGTAGAGCGATGCCAGCGCCGCGGCGATGGTGATGCCCGCGGAGGGGCCGTCCTTGGGCGTCGCCCCCGACGGGACGTGGATGTGCACGCCGTCGTCGTGGAACCGGGAGGGATCGATCCCGAGCTCCGAGGCATGGGACCAGAGATAGCTCTGGGCCGCCCGGGCCGACTCCTGCATGACGTTCCCGAGCTGACCGGTCAGGGTGAGACCGGAGCCTCCCGGGAGGCTCGTCGTCTCCACGTAGAGCACCTCCCCCCCGGCCTGGGTCCAGGCCAGGCCGGCGGCCACCCCGGGGTGCAGCTCCCGCCGCGCCTCCTCGATGTGGAAGGGCTCGGGGCCCAGCAGCTCCACCAGGTCCTCCGGGGCCGGGCTCGCCGGTTCGGTCTCGCCCTGGGCGAACCGTACGGCGACCTTCCGGGCCAGCCGGCCGATGGTGCGCTCGAGCTGCCGGAGGCCGGCCTCCCGGGTGTAGCGCCGGATCACCTCGTGGAGCGTCTCCTCGGTGAACCGGAGCTGACCCTCCCGCAGGCCGGTGTCCCGCAGCTGGCGGGGCACCAGGTAGCGGGTGGCGATGGAGACCTTGTCCTCCTCCGTGTAGCCGGCGAGCCGGATCAGCTCCATCCGGTCCAGCAGCGGCTGCGGGATGGTGTCCAGGGTGTTCGCCGTCGCGATGAAGAACACGGAGGACAGGTCGAAGGGCAGGTCCAGGTAGTTGTCCCGGAAGGTGTGGTTCTGCTCGGGATCCAGGATCTCCAGCATCGCCGAGGCGGGGTCCCCGCGGAAGTCCCGCCCGAGCTTGTCGATCTCGTCCAGCATGAGCAGCGGGTTCTTCACGCCGGCCCGCCGCATGGCCTGGACGATCCGTCCGGGCATGGCGCCCACGTAGGTGCGCCGGTGGCCCCGCAGCTCCGCCTCGTCGTGCAGGCCGCCGAGGCTCATGCGCTCGAAGCGCCGCCCGAGGGCCCGGGCGATCGACTGCCCCAGCGACGTCTTCCCCACCCCCGGCGGGCCGACGAAGCACAGGATCGGCGTGCGGGCGCCGGGGTTGAGGTGCAGCACCGCCAGGTGCTCGAGGATGCGCTCCTTGACCTCCTCGAGGTCATGGTGGTCCTCGTCGAGGATCCGCCGCGCCCGGCCGAGGTCGAGCACGTCCTCGGAGCGCTTCTCCCAGGGCAGCTCCAGGACGACCTCGAGATACGTCCGGGTGACGCTGAACTCCGGTGAGGCCGGCGACAGCCGCCCCAGTCGGGACAGCTCGCGCTCGGCCTCCTTCCGGACCTCGTCGGGCAGCTTCGCCTTCTCGAAACGCTCCCGCAGCTCGGCGACGTCCCCCTCGACGCCCCCGTCCCCCTCGCCCAGCTCCTCCTGGATGGCCCGGAGCTGCTGGCGCAGGAGGAACTCCCGCTGCGCCTTGTCCATCTGGCTCTGCGCCTTGCTGGCGATGTCGCGTCGCACCTCCAGGACCTGGGACTGGTGCTGCACGTTCCGGTGCAGCCGCTTGAGGGCCTCGAGGAGGGTATCCGCCTCGAGGATCCGCTGGTCGTTCTGGAACTCGGTGCTCATCATCGACGCGAGCACGTAGAGCAGGCGCAGCGGGTCCTCCCGCAGCCGGGAGAGCTGCGAGATGTCGAGCTCCACCTCCTGCGCCAGGGAGACGATCTTCTGGGTGAGGCGCAGCACCTCCTGCTGTAGGGCCTCCGTCTCGGTGTTCACGTTCAGCTGCACCGGTGCGGAGGAGACCGTGGCCCGCAGGTAGGAATCGTGCTGCTCCAGGCTCTCCAGGCGCACGCGCTCCAGCCCCTGGATCAGCAGGTGGACGGTCCCGTCGGCGCGCTTCGTGAGCTTCCGGACCACGCCCCGGGTCCCGACGTCGAACAGGTCGGTGCGGTCCGGATGCTCCACGGTGGCGTCCCGCTGGGCGATGATCAGGAGCTCCTTCTCCTCCGCCCCCGTCGCCGCGTCGATGGCCGCCAGGGACGCGGCCCGCCCCGCCACCAGCGGCAGGGAGATGTAGGGAAACAGAACCGTGTTCTTCACCGGCAGCACCGGCAGGTTCCGGATATTCGCGTGTTCCGTCATGGTGTCCTTCCTGTCCGCCGGTGCGCGTTTCCGGCCCGGCCGGCCACGGACTCGGCACCGTACCCATGCGATGCCCCCCTCCGGTTGTCAAGTCCGGCGCGGATCTCCCCGTGGGCGTTCGGGATCCGGCTGATCCCTCAGCGTATCCCGGCGGTGGCCAGCCGGATGACGTCCAGCGCGGCGGCGGGGTACACCCCCAGCCAGATCAGCAGGATGGTCAGCACCAGCAGGATCGCCCCGCTCGACCAGGCCGGCGCCGCCAGGACGGAGCCCTCCGCGGCGGGCTCGTCGTAGAGCGTCGCCACGATGCGCAGGTAGTAATAAAGACCGGCGGTGCTCGTCACCACCAGGGTCAGCACCAGGCCCCACCGGGCGGCGGTCACTCCCGAGGCCAGGACGTAGAACTTGCCGAGGAACCCGCCCGTGAGGGGGATCCCCGCCAGGGAGAACACCATGGTGGTGAACGCCCCGGCCAGCCAGGGATGGCGGCTCGCCAGTCCGCGAAGGTCCTCCAGCCGCTCCGGCTCCCGATCCGCCGTGGAGAGCATCGTCAGGATGCCGAAGGCGCCCAGCAGGGCGAGGCCGTAGGCGACGAGGTAGACCGTCACCGCCCGGGTCGCCAGCGCGCCGGCCGCCAGGAACGCCACGAGCGCGTATCCCATGTGGGCGATGGAGGAGTACGCGAGGATGCGCTTGACGTTCTGCTGCAGCAGCGCGAGCAGGTTCCCGGCCACCATGCACGCCACGGCGACCCCGCCCAGCACCAGGACCACCGCGGGTACCTCGAGAAGGCCCGATCCGTAGCCGTAGCGCAGCAGCAGGGCGAAGATCCCGGCCTTCGACACCGTGGCGATGAACGCGCTGACCGGGGCGGGGGCGCCCTGGTAGACGTCCGCTGCCCACATGTGGAAGGGGACCAGGGCGAGCTTGAAGCCGATCCCCACCAGCACGAGGATCGCCCCGGCGATCCCGAGGCCGCCGGGGACGCCCCCCGCCACCAGCCGGGAGAAGTCGAGGGTGCCGGAACCGGCGTAGAGCAGGGCCACGCCGAACAGCAGGAAGGCCCCCGAGGCGGATGCCAGGATCAGGTACTTCAGCCCGGCCTCCACCGACCGCTCCCGGGATCGGAGATAGGCGCTGGACGCGTAGATCGAGACGCTCAGGATCTCCAGTCCGAGGACGAGGGAGGCGAAGTGACGGCTCGCCGCGAGGACCATCGCGCCCAGGGTCCCCGACAGCAGCAGGACGTAGAGCTCCTCCCGCGGCACCGCCTGCCGCTCCAGGTACGCGTATGCCAGACCCACCACCGCCGCGCTCGCCGCCAGGAGCAGGCCCCAGAACAGCAACCCGTAGGCATCGACCTGGAGCAGCGGCGTCACCTGGCGTGGAATCCGCCCCGCGGCGGGACCCAGCGCCGCCGCCGCCGCAACCAGCCCCGCCAGGCTCAGCCAGACGGTGAGCCCGTGATGGCGCCGCACGGCGATCCCCACGAGGACCAGGACCGCCGTCCCCGCCACGATCAGCAGGGGCAGCAGCACGAGGAGATCCGGCCCGGTCACGGCGGCCCCTCCTCCACCGGCGCGCTCCCTCGCAGCGCCTCCAGGGCCGGCGCGGAGGTCCCGAGCACCGGCTTCGGTTGCAGCCCCAGCCACAGGAGCGCGGCGGCCAGCACCATCAAGACGAGCGCCTCCCGGGGCCCGAGATCCGCCGGCTTCCGGTCCGCGACCCCGGGTCCGCGGAACACCTGTCGCAGGAGCCGGGTCCCGTAGGCGGTGGAGACCAGCACGCCCACCGCACCCAGCACCGCCGCTGGGGGACTGGTCCGGTAGGTCCCCACGAGGACCAGGAACTCCCCCACGAAGTCCGCCAGGCCCGGGAGGCCGATGGAGGCCAGCACCAGGACCGTCGACAGCGCGCCCAGCCGCGGCATCCCGTCCTGGAGCCCGCCCATGCGGCCCATCTGCCGGGTTCCCAGGCGCTCCTGCAGCAGCCCGGCCACCACGAACAGCCCGCCGGTGCTGATCCCGTGGGCCACCATCAGGAACACGGCCCCCTGCAGCGCCAGCGGGTCGCCGGCGAAGATCCCCAGCAGGACGAAGCCCATGTGCGCGACGCTGGTGTAGGCCACCAGCCGCTTGAGATCCCGCTGGGCGAAGGCCAGCACGCCGCCGTAGAGGATGCCGAGCACCGCGAGGGCCAGCGCGGCCGGGGCCAGTTCCCGCACGGCACCCGGATAGAGGGGAAGGACGAAGCGCAGCAGGCCGTACGCGCCGGTCTTCAGCAGCAGGCCCGCCAGGATGACGCTGCCCGCGGTCGGTGCCTGGGTGTGGGCGTCCGGGAGCCACGTGTGGAACGGCACCGCCGGGAGCTTCACCGCGAACGCGATGCAGAAGCCCATCATGGTCCAGAACGCCGCCCGGCCGGAGAGAGGCGTCGCCAGCAGGTCCGCGTACGCGAAGCTCGGAACGCCGGTCACCATCTGGTGATGGAAGTAGAGGACGAGGATGGACACCAGCATCGCCAGACCGCTGATCTGGGTGAAGAGGAAGAACTTCACCGCCGCGCGGAAGCGCCGCTCGTGCCCCCAGAGGGCGATCAGGAAGTACATGGGAACGAGCATCAGCTCCCAGGCGCAGTAGAAGAGGAAGAGATCGAGGGCCGTGAAGACCCCGGCGATCCCCGCCAGGATCCAGAGGAGGGCGCCGTGGAACATCCCGACGCGCTCGCGGATCTCCGTCCAGGAGGCGAGCACCGCGGCGGCCCCCAGGAAGAACGTGAGGGTCAGCAGCACGAGGCTGAGTCCGTCGATCCCCAGATGGAAGCGGATCCCGAGGTGCGGGATCCAGCCGACGTCGAACTCCTCCATCCATGGCCCCCTCCCGGAACCGAGGATGCCGGCCCCGTGCCGGGCCCAGAGCGCCCCGGTCGTCAGGAGGCCGGCGGTGGTCACGCCGAGGGCGATCCATCGCGGCCCGGATGGGCTCACCCTCTCCGCCGCCCAGGCGGCGATCCCGCCCGCGATCACGAACGCCATGAGTGCCGGGAGGATCATGGCAGCCAGAGCTCCGCCGCCAGCGCGAGCACCGCGCCGAACACGATGCCGGCGGCGTACCAGCGCACGCGGCCGGTCTGGGATGTCCGGAGGACCACCGCCCCGCCGCGCAGGAGGGCGGCGAGCCCCAGGAACGGTCCGTCGACGGGGTCACCCCGGATCGCCCGGCTCACCGCCAGCAGCGGCCGGATCAGCACCCCGCGGTAGAGGGCATCGAAGCCCCAGTCCGCCCCCCACCAGCGCCGGAGGAATGCCGCGGCCGGTGCCCCGGCCAGCCGGCGCCCCAGCTCCGGGCGGCGGACGTAGAGCAGGTAGGCCAGCCCGAGCCCGAGGAGGAACGCGCCGGCGGCGAGGACCTCCGCTCCCAGTTCGGAGACCGGCACCGAGGGGGCGTGCGGCGCC
>JASFRI010000211.1:0-7237 GCA_050115015.1 Acidobacteriota bacterium | reverse complement strand
ACCCTCTACCAGCTCGGATCGCTGTACTCGAGGGAGCGGCGGCTCGATGAGGCGATCGCTGCCTTCCGTCGCTCGATCGAGATGGGTCCGGGGAACGTCTCCGCGTACTACGGCCTGGGCAAGGCCCTCCTGCAGGCCGGCCAGGTGGAGCAGGGGCGGGAGTTGCTGGAGCGCTCGCAGGAGATGAAGCAGCAGGGCCTGACCACGTCGGTGGGCACGCGCTATGGCGAGCAGGGGAAGTACTCGTACGCCGTCGAGGACGATCGCGTGCGCCTGCTGGCGCGCTCCGCGGCGCCGCCACCCATCGAGGTGCGCTACGTGGCGGTCAAGCCGGATCGGTCCGGCCTGGGAGCGGCGGGCGGGAAGAAGGCGTCCTGCGGTCCCGGCCCGGGGCTGGCCGCGGCGGACCTGGACGCGGACGGCGACGTCGACGTGTTCCTGCCGGCCTGCGACGGCGGTCGCTTCTTCCGCAACGACGGTGGGCTGCGCTTCACCGACGTCACCGCCGAGCGGGCCCCGGAGGGCGGCCTGCCCCCCGCCTCCGCCGGTGTGTTCGGGGACCCCGACAAGGACGGGGTGCTCGAGCTGTTCCTCACCGGGCCGTCGGGTGGACGTCTGCTGGCCCCCGGCCCCGATGGCCGCCTCGTGGACCGGACCGAGGAGGCGGGTCTCCGGAGCCCGGGAGCGGCTTCCGGTGCGGCCTGGGCCGACGTCGACCACGACGGCGACCTCGACCTCTACGTCGTGCGCCGTGACGGCGGGGAGGGGCGGACACCCAACCTCCTGTTCCGTAACCGCGGCGACGGCACCTTCTTCGAGGACGCCGGGCCTTCCGGGCTCACCGGGGCCGCCGGCGCGGCCCCGTCGCTCCTGTTCAGCGATGCGGACAACGACCGGGACATCGATCTGATCCTGCCCGGGCTGGACGGGCCGTGGCAGCTGATGCGAAACGACCGTGTCGGGACCTTCACCGACGTCGCCGCGGAGCGGGGCCTGGCGGCGGGACCGGCCCGCGGTGTGGCGGCGGGGGACTTCGACAAGGACGGATTCATGGATCTCGCCGCGGCGGGACCGGAAGGGCTGCGCCTGCTCCGCAATCTGTCCGGCGGGTCCTTCCTGCAGGTGGAGCTTCCCGCCTCTGCGGCCGGGATGTCGGCGTCCGGCGTGGCGTTCCTGGACTTCGACAACGACGGGTTTCTGGATCTGGCCGCGGCGATCGATGCCGCGACAGGTCCGGCGATCCGCTTGCTGCGGAACGCCGGCGAGGGGCGCTTCGAGGACCGGACGGACGCCGCGGGGCTCGACCGGGTGGTCGCGGCCCCGGCCCGGTCGCTGCTGGCCGAGGACCTGGACGGGGACGGCGATCTGGACCTCCTGGTCTCTCGAGCGGGGAGGGCGGCACCGTTGCTGCTGCGGAACGACGGCGGCTCCCGGAACCACTCCCTCGAGGTGGAGGCCGTCGGCCGCGGATCGAACCGCGGCGGGATCGGCACGAAGGTCGAGCTCAAGTCCGGACGTCTCTGGCAGAAGATGGAGGTCGTCTCCACCTCCGGCTTCATGACCGGCACCTCCGGCCGGGTTCACTTCGGGCTGGGGGACCGCGAGCGCGCCGATACCCTGCGGTTCCTGTGGCCCAGTGGTGTCCTGCAGGACGAGATCGACCCCGAGACGGACCGGCTTGCGCAGGTGCAGGAGCTCGATCGCAAGGGCTCCTCCTGCCCGATCCTCTATGCCTGGAACGGCCACGCCTTCGGGTTCGTGACCGACTTCCTGGGCGGCAGCGCCATCGGCTACCGGCTCGGGGCGGAGACGTTCAATACCCCGGATACAGACGAGTACGTGAAGCTGGAGGCGGACCAGCTGGTGACCAGGGAAGGGCGGCTCGAGCTGCGCATGGTCAACCAGCTCGAGGAGGTGATCTTCTTCGACGGCGTATCGCTTCTCGCCGTGGACCACCCCTCGGATCGCCGGATCTACCCGAACGAGCGGCTGCTTCCGGCGCCGCCCTTTCCCGGGTTCGAGATCTTCCCGGTCGAGGAGGAGCGGGCTCCCGTCGCCGCGGTGGAGGACGGGGTCGACGTGCTCGACCGCATCCTGGAACGGGACCGCCGCTGGCCGGACGGCTTCGCGCTGCTGCCCTTCAAGGGCTACGCGGCGGAGCACGCCCTCGAGGTCGATCCGGGCGAGCTGCCCACGGGGCGCCGCATCGTGCTGCTGGCCGACGCCTGGATCGACTACGCGGACTCCACCTCGAACCTGGCCGCGTCCCAGGCGGGGCTGCACCTCCAGCCCCCCCGTCTCGACGTGGTCGGCGAGGACGGCCGCTGGGAGACCAAGCTGCCGCAGCTGGGCTTCCCGGCCGGTCTGCCGAAGACCCTGGCGGTGGAGCTCACGGGGGTTCTCCCCGCGAGCGGAGATCGGCGCTTCCGGATCGTCACGAACATGCGGATCTACTTCGATCGGATCCGGGTGGGGATCGTGGACGAGGCCGCCGAGGTCCGGCTCTCGAGGCTCGCTCCCGCCGCCTCGGAGCTCCGGTTCCGGGGCTACCCGCGGCCGGTCTCCCCGGACGGCAATCCTCCCTTCGGGTACGACTACGACGACGCGCGGGAACGGGCGGGGTGGAAGGACTTCGGGGGCGCCTTCACCGCGTACGGCGACGTCCGCGGTCTTCTCGAGGCGCCCGATGACCGCTACGTGATCGCCCGGCACGGGGACGAGGTCGCCCTGTCCTTCGAGGCAGGCGCCCTACCGCCGCTCCCGCCGGGCTGGAGCCGCACCTGGCTGCTCTACGCCGACGGCTTCGGCAAGGACATGGACTTGAACTCGGCGGCCCCGGATCGGATCGAGCCGTTGCCCTTCCACGCCATGGAGAGCTACCCGCCGCCGGCGGCGGAGCAGAACCGGCGGGACGCGGAGCGTTTGGACTGGCTCCTGCGGCACAACACCCGGCGCGCCGGTGCTTCGGGAGAGGCCGGGGGCGGGCGCTGAGCCGCGTTGCAGTATAGTGGTCCGGTGTTCGGCCGCGACGGTGCCGATCCAGTACCAGGCGCCGCAGGGCTGCGCGGGAGGAGCCATGTCGCCCAGAAACCGGGGGAGCGGAGCATCCCCCCTCGTCGTGGTGTCCAACCGACTGCCGTACAACCTGCCGCGCCCCGGTGCCGGCAAGAAGCCCCGGCGCAACGTGGGTGGGCTGGTGAACGCGCTGGAGCCCATCCTGGCCCGGCGGGGCGGTAGCTGGGTGGGGTGGGGTGGAACCGCGCAACCCAGCGTGGGGGCGGTTCACGAGTCCCTGACCGCGCCGCAGAAATTCAAGACGCCCACCGGCGTGCACCTGGACGCCGTCCCCCTCAGCGAGCGGGACCTCCAGAGTTACTATCACGGCTTCTCGAACCGGGCGCTCTGGCCGTTGTTCCACGGGTTCCTGGACAAGACGGTCTTCGAGCCCGACCACTACCAGGCCTACCGCCAGGTGAACCAGCGCTTTGCGGAGATCGTCGCCCGCCGGGCGGGACCCGGCGGGCATGTCTGGGTTCACGACTTCCACCTGATGCTCGTGCCCTACTACCTGCGGAAGGCGGGCTTCTCCGGCCGCGTCGATTTCTTCCTGCACATCCCGTTCCCGCCCTCCGAGATCTACCGGGCGCTGCCCTGGCGCGAGGACCTGATGACCGGCGTCCTGGCATCGGACAGCGTCGCCTTCCACGTCGAACGCTACCGGGACAATTTCATAACGACGGCGCGGCTTCTGGCCCGGACGCGGGTTCGCTACCAGGATGGCGGCGCCCTGCTGATCCATGACCGGGGAGAGACCTCGGCGATCGCCGCGCCGATCGGTGTGGACGTCGAGGAGTTCGAACGCATCGCCGCCCTGGAATCGGTGAAGGCCCGCGCCCGGCGGCTCCGGGATTCACACCGCGGTTGCCGCATCCTCTTCGGGGCCGATCGTCTCGACTACACCAAGGGTGTGCGGGAGCGCTTGCGCACGATGGAGCGCTACCTGGAGGTCTACCCGGAGCAGATCGGCCGGATCGTGTTCGAGCAGATCGTCGTCCCCAGCCGCAACCAGGTCGAGGAGTACCGCGTCATGAAGCGGGAGATCGACGCCGAGGTGGGGCGGATCAACGGACGCTTCGCCCGGGATGGGTGGATTCCCATCCACTACCGCTACCTCGCGCTGGGCCGCGAGGAGCTCGTGGCCCACTACCTCGCCGCCGACGTCGCGCTGGTCACGCCGCTGCGGGACGGTCTCAACCTGGTCGCCGCGGAGTTCGCCGCGTCGCGGATCGACGGGGATGGCGTGCTCATCCTCAGCGAGTTCGCGGGCGTGGCGGAGTCCGCACCGGGCGCGCTGATCGTCAACCCGTACAACCTCGACGGCTGTGCGCGTGCGCTCGGGGAGGCACTGGCGATGACCCCGGACCAGCGGCGGCGGCGGATGGCCCGGCTACGCCGCCAGGTGCGTGCGAACCCGGTGACCGCGTGGGCCGAGGCCTGCCTCCGGGGAGGGACCCGCCCGTCGGCGGCCGCGGCGGGGGTGCCCGGAACCGCCACCCGCCCGTCGCCGCCTTCCCCCTGACGGTGGAGGAAGGTCCCTCCACGCCCTTCCCGCGGCCGGTGGCACCGCGCGGCGCGGGGGCCTACGTTGTGCCCGAACCGCCGGGTCGGCCCTGAAGATCACGGTGCTGCCCAGGGACCCGATCGGACGGGGGCCGGAGCCCACACCGGCCGCCGCAGGAACCCGGACGGAACAAGGACGCCAGCGGTGACACCGAAACCCATCGCCACGGTGCCGTTCGACAGACGTGCCGGGGAGCCGTTCCGCTTCGAGGATTACGAGGGGCTCGTCCTCTCCACCGGCGCGAGAGCCGGGAACCTGCGGGAGTTCACGGAAATCCTGCGGACCGCGAGCACCCAGGTGATCCGCCATCACCTGCACCGGGCGCCCCTGCGGCACCGTTTCGGCGTCTGGGACTTCCCGAACGACTTCGCCCGCTGGGCGCTGGACGGGCTGGGGGACCATGCCCTCGCGGAGAAGCTGGCGGCGATGGACCCCTACGCGCACCGGGATCCCGCGGAGGCCCAGGGCTACATCGTGGAGCTCCTCGAGGAGCATCTGGACGAGCTCCCGGCGCTGACCTTCGTCCGACCGGGGATGGAGTTCCATTTCTGCAGCAGCCGGTTCGTCGCCATGCCGGGCGACCGCGAGGTGTGGACGCTGGGGGAGATGCAGGAGGCGCTGGGGACCTTGTCCCTGGGCTCCCTCTTTTACCACTTCCACGAGGCGCGGCTGCGTGAGCCCGAGCCGGATACCGACGACTTCTCGCTGTGGATCGCCGGACAGTTCGGCGACCACCCCCTGGTCCGGGACCTGCGGGGAATGGACTTCTACTTCTTCTCCCTGGAGGACCTGCGGCGGCAGCTCGTGCATCTCTTCGAGAAGCACCGTCAGGAGAGCGCCGGGTGACCGGGCCGCGGCTCGACGACTACGCCGATATCGTCGGTCCGGAGCGCATCGCGGTCCTCCGCCGCCTCGCCAAGCGGCTGGAGGGAATGCGGCTGGTGCTCGTCAACTCGACGCGGGTCGGAGGCGGTGTGGCGGAGATGCTGGCCCGGCACGTGCCGCTGTTCCGGGACCTCGGCATCGAGACCCGCTGGGAGGTGATCGAGGGGACGCCGGAGTTCTTCGAGGCGACGAAGACGATGCACAACGCCCTCCAGGGGGCGCGGACCGGACTCCCGGATCGCCTGAGGGAGGCCTACCTGGAGTGCAACCGGCGCAACGCGGAACGGCTCGATCTGGACGCGGATGCGGTGATCATCCACGATCCGCAGCCGGCGGCGATGATCCGGTCGGTCAGGGAGAAGACCTGTCCCTGGATCTGGCGGTGCCACATCGACGCCTCGCGGCCGTACCGCAGTGTCTGGCGCTTCCTCCGCGACCAGGTGAACGAGTACGACGCCAGCGTGTTCTCCATGCCGGCCTTCACCCGCAACCTGGAGCACCCGCAGTACCTCATCGCGCCTTCCATCGATCCGCTGGCGCCCAAGAACCGCTTCCTGGACGACTCGGAGGTGGACCGGGTGCTCGCGCGCCTCGGCGTCGATCGGTCGCGGCCCCTCCTGGTGCAGGTCTCGCGCTTCGATCGCTTCAAGGACCCCGTGGGCGTCATCGAGGCGTTCCGTATGGTTCGTCGCCGGGACGATTGCTGCCTGGTGCTCGCCGGGGGAACCGCAGACGACGATCCGGAGGGGGCGGAGGTGCTGCGGGAGGTCCACGACGCGGCGGAGGACGATCCGGATATCCACATCCTGAGCCTGCCGCCGGACGCGGACCACGAGATCAACGCGTTGCAGCGGGCGGCGACGATCATCCTCCAGAAATCCACCCGCGAGGGGTTCGGTCTGACGGTGGCCGAGGGGCTCTGGAAGGGGCGCCCGGTGATCGGGGGGGCGGTCGGGGGGATCGCGCTGCAGCTGTTCAACCACGAGACCGGTTTCCTGGTACATTCGGTCGAGGGGACGGCCTACCGGATACGCTATCTGCTCAACCGCGATTCCCTGCGGATGCACATGGGGCGGCAGGGCCGGGAGCTGGTCCGCCACCACTTCCTGCTCACCCGCCACCTGCAGGAGTGGGTCACCCTCCTCCTGTCGGTGACCGGGCGCGCCGCCGCCTGAGGCGGGAGAAAACCCGATCCGTCGCCGCTGCAGGGGCCGCGCGTTTGCGGTAATCTGGGCCTGAAACGCCCCGATTGCCCCGGGGCGATAGGAGGACCGTCCCATGCGCCGACCGTCGATGCTGGCCCTGCTGTTCGTGCTCGTCGCCACCCCCGCCGCTGCCGAGGAGTCCTTCCACGGGAAGGACCTCGAGCTCCAGACCGCGACCCCGATCGCGCAAATCCTCGCCCATCCCCACGACTACGAGGGCAAGCTGGTCCAGGTGCGCGGTGAGGTGACGGAGGTCTGTCAGAGCATGGGTTGCTGGCTGCGGATCGGCGACGCCGACGGATCGCTGCTCCTCGCGCGCAGCACCGGGGACAAGGTGAGGATCCCGACCGATTCCAAGGGCCGGAGCGTCGTGGTCGAGGGCACGGTCGTGATCGAGCATGAGGATCCGCCGTCCCACGACGAGGAGGCGAAGGGACACACCTGTGCCACCGCGACGGTGCGGCTCGAGACCCGGGGCGTCCACGTGCTGTGACGCTCGTGGGTCAATCCGTCCCGGAGCGGAGGA
>JASFRI010000210.1:0-7245 GCA_050115015.1 Acidobacteriota bacterium | reverse complement strand
GCCACGCCCGACGGCAAGACCATCGTCTACAGCGCGGCGCTCGAGGGGAACGTCCCCGAGGTGTTCGCGATGGACCCGGAGTTTCCCGAGCCGCGAAGCCTGGGGCTCGTCGACGTCCATTTCCTCGCGTTGTCCTCCCAGCAGGAGATGGCGCTGCTGACCGACGCGGAGTGGGCCGGGCACCGGCTGTTCGAGGGCACCCTGGCGCGGATGCCGCTCGGAGGCGGTGCGCCGCGGGAGCTGATCGAGAAGGTGCGTCAGGCCGACTGGACCCCCGACGGGACGGAGCTGGCGATCATCCGTGATGTCGACGGGGTGGATCGGCTGGAGTTCCCGATCGGGAACGTACTGCACGAGGCCTCCGGATACCTGAGCGACCTGCGCTTCTCGCCGGACGGGAAGCGGATCGCCTTCTTCGAGCACCCGCTCAAGGGGGACGACCGCGGCTCCGTGGACGTCGTCGATCTGGCGGGCAACGTCACCGTCCTGAGCGACGGGTACTGGGGGCTGGAGGGCCTCGGCTGGACTCCTGACGGCCGGGACATCGTCTTCTCCGCGGGCACGGGGTACAGCAACTTCGCGATCTACCGCGTCGACCTGGCGGGGGCGATCCGGCCGGCCCTGCAGAGCGCGGGGGGCCTCACGTTCCACGCGATTCTCCCCGGCGGGCGGTGGCTGGTGACGCGGGACGAGTCGCAGCGGGGGCTGCTGGCGCTCGCGCCTGGAGAGGAGAAGGAGCGGGATCTCGCCTGGCTGGAGCTGTCAGTCCCCAGTGCGCTGTCCGCCGACGGACGCACCCTCCTGTTCACCGAGGCGGGGACGGCCGCCGGTGTGAACTACGCGGTCTGCCTGCGGAAGACGGACGGCTCGCCGGTCGTCCGCCTCGGGGAGGGATTCGCCGCGGACCTCTCTCCCGACGGCGCATGGGCGCTGTCCTTGATTCCATCGACTCCCGCGGAGGCCGTGCTGTACCCGACCGGCCCGGGCGAACCACGGCATCTCGAGCGCGGCACGCTCGAACAGTACCAGGACGGCAAGTTCTTCCCCGACGGACGCAGCGTCCTGCTGGAGGCGAGCGCGGACGGACGCGCGCCGCGCTGCTGGGCCCAGGAGCTCGCGGGTGGTCCGCCGCGGCCCGTGACGCCGGAGGGAACATCGTCTTGCCTCCTCTCCCCCGCCGGAGACCTGGTCCTCGCCTCGGACAAGGACCGGCGGTGGAACCTCTACCCGCTGTCGGGAGGAGAACCGGTCCCGGTGTCCGGCCTCACCCCGGATGAGCGGGTCAGCCGCTTCGCACCGCACGGCCGCTCGCTCATCGTGTACGAGCGAATGAGGATTCCCGCCCGGGTGACCCGGGTGGACATCGCGGACGGCGGTCGGACGCTGCTCCGGGAGATCGCCCCCCGGAGTCTCGCGGGGGTGATGACCATCGGGGGCTACCTCACGAGCGACGACGAGGCCTCGTACGTCTACGGCTACTACCAGTACGAGACCCAGCTCTTCCTCGTCGAGGGGATGCGCTGACGCCGCCTTGCCGCGGTTGCATCGTTCCCCGGATCCACCGGGTGACCTCCTCGTTTGCCGCGCCGGGGAGCCTGTGCGGCGGCGCCACGACGGTGGAACGGATCGACCGCGGCGAGGGGGAACCCTATCCTCTCCCGCCGGGAACGGTGGACCACCGTGGTCGTCGCGAACGCCGGCGTCACGCGGCGGGGTTGCTACCGAGGGCAGATCGGCCCATCGAATGGGCGGCCATCAGGGCCCGACCGGGTACAGGCCGTCCAGCCGCCCGACCCGGCTGCCGAAGAGGCTGCTCATCCACAGCGCGTCGGGCGTCTCGTGGGCCCCGGTGAGGTACGGGAGGCGCGCTGCGGGGTCCTGGAGGTCCATCCGCACCTCACCGTCGGCACCGATGGCGATCAGATGGGACGAACCCGCCGCGCGGGGCCGCAAGGCACCGGGGAGCCGCTGCACCACCCTGCGGAGCCACGGCTCGTCCGAGACCGCATCGAGCACCCGGTTGCGTGGCGAGACGAGGCCGATCCAGTACCGCCCGTCGAGACCACGGTCGATGTTGTCGGGAAAGCCGGGCAGTTTGTCGATCACCACCTCGGTCCTCCCGGCCTCCGGCCCGTCGAGCCAGTGACGGAGGACGCGGTAGCTTCCCGTCTCGCACACCAGGAGGAACCGCGGGTCGGTTCCGATGGCGATCCCGTTGGCGAAGTTCAGGCCGTCCAGGACCCGGGACGTCTCTCCCGTCGCGGGGTCGAAGCGCAGCACCCGCCCGTGGCCGCCGTGCTCCAGAAGGTCCAGCAGGCTCGCCTCGTAGGAGCCACCGGCATCCCCGGCGCCGAACCTCGTGCTCGAATCCGTGAAGTAGATCTGCCCGTCGGGGGCGACGGCGACGTCGTTCGCGTAGAGGATGGCACGGCCGTCGAAGGAGTCCACCAGCGTCGTCACCTCTCCGGCGGTGGATACCCGCTGCAGGCCAAGGTAGGCGTTCGCCACGAGCAGGTCGCCGGCGGCGTCGAACGCGAGCCCGAGGGGCCGCCCACCGGTTTCCGCGAAGATCGCGAGGCCCGTGCCGTCCGGCCGCAGGCGCAGCACGGCACCGTCGCCGGTCCCGACGTAGATCCGGCCGTCGGGTCCACCCGCGATATCCTCGGGACCGTGATGGGGGCCGAGTTCGATCAGTGCGGCTCCCCGCAGCCGGTCGTTTGGCGCGAAGGCCCCGGTCAAACCGGTGTCGGCCGGCGCCTTCCAGGCGACCGGCTCGATCGGGACCGGCCAGAGGAGCAGGTAGAGCAGCAGCAGGACGATCCCGGCGGTGACCGCCAGGAGGACACGACGGAGCCCGCTCATTCGCTCTGGCCTCCCTCCGCCTGTGGGCGCATGTGCCCCGAGCCGGGCATCGCGACCGGATGGTGGCCCGGTCCTCCCGATCCCCTCCGGTCCGACACCGCAGGGCAACGGGGAGCGCCACGGGTTCGGTGCTCCTGCACGATGCTAGACCGGTCCGGTCCTGCCGGCAAACGGTCTCTCGAACCGTGGCAGCGCCGGGTTCGTGGACCGCGGCACGACCCTCCGACGGGCAACCACCGGGGCCCGGGTAACCTCCGGGACGATGCCGCGTATCCTCCATTGAGAGCCGGAGACGAGAGCTCCGCGGTCCGCGCCTTCCGCGGGCCTGGTCTCGGGCGGAGAGACGGGAGCGTTCCATGCGCCGATGGCTCATCGTCACGGCAGTCGTCATCGCCTTCCTCGCCCTCGCGGTGGCGGTGCTGATCAAGGTGGCTCTGGAGGAGCCCCCCGGGTACGCCCGCGTGCCCGCCATCCAGGAGCGCTTTGCCGACGCGATCGCCACGCTTGCGGACCTCGCGCGGAGCGTCCCAATCGAGGGCTGCGGGGGTCACGACTCGCCCCAGGACCTCCTACGGGAGGTCGAACGCCTGGAGGGCTGGTGGAAGGAGGTCGAGGCGGTCTCGCCCGCCTTCGAAGATCCGGCCATCCTGGGCGCAGAGGTCGTGTTCGAGTGCGGCGGGGGGACCACCAGCACGATCGACGTCAAGCGCTTCGACAATCCTGATGGCGCCTGGTCCGGCGCCCTCCTCCGGCCCTCCCGTGAGTATCCGGCGACCACCGTCTGGCACGACGGGAGCCGGAGGCTGATCCGCTACGAGGACAGGGTCCCGGTCTCGAAGGGTGCGCCGCGTATCCTCCGGCTGACCTTCGACCCGGAGGCGCTGGAGCCGGGCTAACCAGCCCGTGCCGCGGCACGGCGCGCGTCGCTCCTTCGGGACCCCGACGGCTCGGGGGACTTCCCGGACGCTGCCGCAACCGGGCGTCACCGGAACCTCCCGCGGGAGCTCTAGTTACAGTCAGCCGTGTTCTGGACCGATCGGCAGGCGCGTCCGGAACGCGGTCGTTCGCCGCCGTCGGGGTGTGGACCGTAGGAGCCCTCGAACGTTACGTTGATCGGCGTGGTGAGGAAGTAGGCGTTCTCCGGCTGGTTCCCGACGGCCACGTTGTCCACGAGGAAGCCGCGGTAGTCGTTGCCCACCTCGTCCACGGTGTCGAAAGTGAACCGGATCTCCACGTTCGAACCGGTATACCCGTCGATGCGGAACGATGCGTGGTGCCATCGGTCATCGTCCAGCAGGCCGCCGGTCGACGGGGGCTGGTTGTGGGCCAGGACGCTCCAGGTGCTGGTCCCCGCTCTACGGATCTCCACCCTGACGACGTCATAGCCGCTCCCTCTCTCGGTATCGAGGCGGTAGTCGAACGCCAGGGTTGCGTAGTCGATGCCCTTGAGATCGATGTCCGGCGAGACGATGGCTCCGCAGACCCGATCCGCCGTGTCGTAGGTGCAGCTGCCCGTGTTGCCGAAGTAGAGGCCCCAGCTCTGCTGGGCACAGGTATTGGTGCGCTTCCAGAGGTTCGATGCGCAACCCAGGGAGGCCGTGGTCCAGCCTTGCAGGCCGTCCTCGAAGTCATGTGTGGCCAGCGCGCCCGGCACCAGGGAGAAGCTCTTGGCGCCTCCAGTGGAGCAGGTCAGCCGCGTATCGTGGCTGTAGATCCCGCTCGACAGACGGTCCAGATCGCCCATGTAGACCGCGTAGTCCTGCACGTCGCAGTTCGACGACAGCCAGGAGATCTGGATCGAATCGTCCTGCTGGGGGGTCAACCGCAGATTGCGCGCCTCGCCCGGAGGGCCGCCCTCGATCTGCAGCGTCCGCGCCCGCGAGCGGGTGACCACGGAGCCGTCGACGATGCCCGTCGCCACGACCTGGAACGAGTAGTTGCCCGTCGCGACGCTTCCCGCGGTGATCGTCATCGAGGTCGTCGTCACCGCCGTGCCGTCCACCCACGGCACGGGATTCGGCGTGAAGCTGCAGTCGACGTTGGACGGGAGGTTCGTGCAGGAGAACATGACGTCGCCGTCGTAGCCGTTCAGCCAGCTGGCGGTCACCGTGAGAACCTCGCTGGAGTACCGCGGGATCGTGATGGTCCCCGACGGCACGCCCAGATCGAAGTCCGCCTGGGCCGTGGTGAACGACCACATCTCGCCCCAGTCACCGACGGCACAGTCGTCCTCCACCATCGTCTGCCAGTAGTGGGTCTGGACCGAAGGCAACGAGGGGAAGATCGAGACCAGGTTCCCCGTCAATCCGCTCTCCGACCAGATGACGTCGGTGCACGAGGGGTCGTCGCAGACCCGGGCCGCGTAGGTCCGGCCGCCGTGGTCCGGAACGTGATCCCACCCCAGGTCGGGGCGCACGGAGATCCCGGTCGTCCCCGCGGGCGGCGTGGTTGAATCCGGCGGACCCGAATCGGCGTTCGCGGGATCGTAGTCGAACGTGTCGATGCGGATGTCGTCGATCAGGCTGCCCTGCTCGCCCGCCGCCGGGGAGCCGGCGCTGCCGTTGTAGAACTCCAGGTTGAAGTAGAGGCCGCGGATCTTCTGCAACGCCCGGAGGTCGGCCCGGTAACGATCCCAGGGGCGGTTTCCCGTGGAGCTATAGGGCATCTTCGCCTTGGACGCGTGCAGGTTGTCGGACAGGGAACCGTCGGGGTCGAGATAGAGCCCCGAGAGGAAGGAGGGAGAGTCGAGGCGGTGGGAGTAGGACAGCTCGGTCATCTGGTTCAACAGCAGGAAGAGGTTGGGACCCTTGGCCCACTCCTCCTGGCAGCACGGGATGGTCGTGACGCAGTCGCCGGCGCCGAACTTGAGCTCCTGGCCGACCGTGTCCCTTGGCCCCTCGGCGTCGCAGCTCACCACCTGCGGCGGGGCCCCCGCCATCCAGCCGCTGAACGTGTCCGGCATGCACCAGCTACCGGAACAGGTGTGGTTCCCCCACTCGGTCGTCCACCCGGCCGGCGGATCCCCGGGTGCCGCGCTCTCGAAGGTCTCGTTGTAGAAGGGCGACGACGGCTCGCTGGCCTGCAGCGGTATGGACAGGAACTCGGAGGCGTGCCCCGCCGCCAGGTCCCAGCCGTAGTTCATGCGGAGCTTCAGGTACTCGCCGGAGAGGTTGTCCGGGTGCTCCAGGAAGCGCACCTGAAAGCTCGCGGTGGCCTCGGCGCCGGCGGGCACGTTGCCCAGGAGCCAGGTCGGCGGCGATATCGCGACGTATGAGGCGGGGAGCTTCGAGTCGGTAGCGACGAAGGGGGTCACCGCGCCGAGTGTCGCGGTGGAGGCGCCGAAGTTCCTGACCGTGATCTGCAGCGTGGCCCGCTCGCCGTTGTCGAGGTACGTGTCGCCGTCGCATCCGGCGGAGATACCATACTCGGTGGCCATCAGGTGGCCGGCGCCGGGGTCGGCGGCCAGGTCCCGGAAATGTCCCGAGGCGACCAGGGCGTACCCCTGGGAGCAGGGCGCGTCGCAAGCGACGGCACGTCCCGGGACGCTGGCGCCGTCCACCCGCACCGTCCAGATCCCCGCCGCGGGCTCCGGGAGGTAGATCGCCTCGACGTTGTTGAGGTTGTCCGGTGTGGTGGAGTCGGGTGCCGAGTACCAGTGGACCTGGCCGAGGAACTCGAGCCGCCAGGAGTTGCCCCGGTAGATCGTACCGTCCGGCGCGGTCACCCGCAGGTTCAGGTCGTTCACGAGCGCGTCCCCCACGGTGTTTCCGGCGGGATCGGTCCACGCCAGGGTGATCCGCAGCGGCTCGGCACCCGTCACATTCAGGTAGTACGTGTGCGTGGAGCCCGTCTCGAGTCCGGGCCCCGCGGCCCCGTCGGTGGACTCGAGGTCGGCCAGGATCGTCGTGTGGAGCCGGTCGCCGTCGAAGTACAGACTGTTCTCCAGGTTCACCCAGCCGAAGCCGACCCGGGCGTTCGGGACCGGATCGCCCCACGCGGGCAGGGCATCGCCGTAGTGAGCCCCGTACGGGACGTGCGTGCCGTTGATGATCAACGCCTTCAGCAACGCCGCCGAGGGATACGTGTACTCGGGACTCGCGCATCCCGGAGCCCCGCAGGGATACCACCCCTCCCGCAGGTACTGCCGCACCAGGGCGGCGCCGCCCGCCACGGTCGGCGTCGCCATCGAGGTGCCGCACTTGTAGGAGAGGCCACGACCGGAGACGAATCCGTTCAGGCCGTCGCAGTAGGTGTCGTCGTCGTTGCCGCAGGCGGACAGGGCGCATCCGGTGGAGACAACGTCCGGCTTGATGCGGCCCGAGCCATCCTCGGTCGGGCCCGTGCTGCTGAAGTGCTGCATGTCCACGTCGCCCACGAGGCCGC
>JASFRI010000209.1:0-7265 GCA_050115015.1 Acidobacteriota bacterium | reverse complement strand
GCGGTGCTCGACGATCCGCTCTCCGGTGATCCGGGCCTGGATGCGCGCGAACCCCTCCAGGGCCGCCAGGGTCAGGAGCACCGTGGCCGCCGACAGGCCGATCCTGCCGAGCCAGTAGCGCGGGGGGCGCGGATGGGAAGAAGCTGACACGTCCTGGGCCTCGAGCCGCCCGGCGGCCCGGCGGCAAGCGGCGGGCATTATACGCACGAGGCCACCCGGTCCGGGGCCGTCCCGCCGGGGACGGCCTCTTGACGGCGCGGTCCCGGCGACCTAAGCTTTTGCTTGTCAACCGCTTGGCCCCACCGAGGTGGGGGCCCCGCCCCCTGGACGCCGTTGCCCGAAGCCGCCGCCATCCCCGAGACCCGGATCCGCCCGTCCCGTGGCTGGGCGGCCTTGCGCCTGGGCGAGCTGTGGGCCTACCGGGAGCTCCTGTACTTCCTGGTCTGGCGCGACATCAAGGTGCGCTACAAGCAGACCGCCCTGGGGGCGGCCTGGGCGATCCTGCAGCCGCTGCTGACCATGCTGGTGTTCAGCCTGGTCTTCGGCCGCCTGGCGAAGGTCCCCTCCGACGGCGTCCCCTACCCGGTGTTCGCGTACGCGGGGCTGCTGCCGTGGCAGCTGTTCGCCCGCGCCGTGACCGAGTCGAGCAACAGCCTGGTGACGAACCAGCAGCTGATCACGAAGGTCTACTTCCCGCGCCTGCTCCTGCCCCTCGCCACGCTCCTGGGAGGACTGGTGGACTTCGCCATCGCCTTCCTGGTGCTGGCCGGGATGATGCTGTTCTACGGCATTCCCCTCACCGGGGCGGTGCTGACCCTGCCCGTCTTCCTCGTCCTGGCCCTCGCGACGGCCCTCGGCGTCGGGACCTGGCTCTCGGCGCTGAACGTGCGCTACCGGGACGTGCGCTACACCATCCCGTTCCTCACCCAGCTCTGGCTGTTCGCGACGCCGATCGCCTACCCGAGCAGCCTCATTCCCGAGGGCTGGCGCACGCTCTACGGGCTGAACCCCATGGCGGGCGTCGTCGAGGGGTTCCGCTGGGCGCTGCTCGGCCGGGTCGGCTCCATCGGCTCCGTCTGGCTCGTTTCCACCGCCGCGGTGGCCGTCCTGCTCATCACCGGCGTCCTCTACTTCCGCCGGATGGAGCGCGAGTTCGCCGATGTGGTGTGAGCGATGAGCCCGATCGCGCTGCGCGCCGAGGGGCTGGGCAAGTGCTACCGGCTGGGGCGCCGGGATC
Organism: Acidobacteriota bacterium; assembly: GCA_050115015.1. Lineage (GTDB taxonomy): Bacteria > Acidobacteriota > Polarisedimenticolia > CBDVAL01 > CBDVAL01 > JASFRI01. The sequence goes on along the minus strand of JASFRI010000209.1, from coordinate 6,028 downwards.
GCTACGCGACCCTCCGGGAGGCGCTCCTGGACGCCACCGCCGTCCCCTGGCGGGTGCTGCGGGGGGCCCGGCCCCGGACCGACATCCTCTGGGCCCTGCGCGAGGTGGGCTTCGAGGTGCGCCAGGGCGAGGTCGTCGGGATCATCGGGCGGAACGGCGCCGGGAAGAGCACGCTGCTGAAGGTGCTCTCCCGGATCACCGAGCCCACCGAGGGGGAGGCCCGCATCCGCGGGCGGATCGGCTCCCTGCTGGAGGTGGGCACCGGCTTCCACCCGGAGCTGACCGGCCGGGAGAACCTCTACCTGAACGGTGCCATCCTGGGGATGAGCCGGGCCGAGATCCGGCGGAAGTTCGACGAGATCGTCGCCTTCGCCGAGGTCGAGCGCTTCCTCGACACCCCGGTGAAGCGCTACTCCAGCGGCATGTACGTCCGGCTGGCCTTCGCGGTGGCCGCCCACCTGGAGACGGAGATCCTCCTGGTGGACGAGGTGCTGGCCGTGGGGGACCATCGCTTCCAGCGCAAGTGCCTGGGGAAGATGGGGGAGATTGGCAAGCAGGGCCGGACCGTGCTGTTCGTGAGCCATGCCATGGCGGCGGTGCAGGCCTTGTGTGACCGGGGGATCGTGCTGGACGCGGGCCGCATCGTCTTCGACGGCGGCATCGAGCCGGCGGTGGACCGCTACCTGCGGGGCGACCGGAGCCGCGCCGCGGTGCAGGACCTTACCGACGTGGAGGGGCGCAAGGGGGGGAAGGTGGTGCGCTTCACGTCCTTCCACGTGGAGGACGCGGACGGGGCGCCCCGGGTCACCGTGCCGAACGGCAAGTCCTGCACCTTCGTGCTGGCCTACGAGGTCCTGGATCCGGCCGTCCCGCTGGAGGCGATCTCCAGCACGCTCTCGGTGCGGAACGTCCTGGGGACCCGCGTCTTTTACCATCACAACCTGTTGACCGGCGCCCCCTTCCGCCTCGAGGGCCGCGGGGAGTTCCGCTTCCACGTGCCCCGGCTCCCCCTGAGCGCCGGCGACTACCAGGTGGACCTGCACCTGTCCCGGGACCGGGGCATGACCCTGCTGGACGCGGTGGAGGGGGTCGCGGGCTTCGAGGTCTGCGACGGCGACTTCTTCGGCTCCGGCTTCGAGTACCGGGGCGGGCTCAACGCCGCCGTGATGGTGGACGGATCCTGGGAGCACCGGGCCGACGCCGAGAGCGCGCCGATGGCGCAGGGATGAGGCGCATTCTCATCGAGTTCCCCGGCCACGGGAACGGGACGCTGTTCGACGCCGGGGCCCGGGATGCGGTCCTCGAGCCGTTCATCCGCCTGCGGGATCGGCTGCGGGCCGCCGGCTACGAGCTCCTCACCGCCGACGACCATCCCGTGGAGGGTTGCGAGCGCATCCTGTTCTGGGACTTCTACGACGATCCTCCCGACGGCGCGATGCGCGGCGTGGCCCGGGCGATCCGGAGGCGCCTGCGCGGCGACCCGCCGCGCCGCTCGCTGTTCCGGGACGTGGTCCGCGCCGGGATGCGGGAGCGTGCCGTCCTGTTCACCGGCGAGCCCCCGGTGGTATGGCCGCGCAACTGGAGCCCCGAGGTGCACGCGGCCTTCTCCTGCATCTTCACCTGGAACGACCGCTACGTGGACGGCCGGCGCTACCACAAGTTCCACTGGCCCATCACCGCGACGTTCCCGGAGACGCCGCCGGTGCCGTTCGCGGACAGGAAGCTCCTGGTCAACATCTCCGCCAACAAGTCCTCGGAGCACCCGCAGGAGCTCTACTCGGATCGCGTGGCCGCCATCCGGCACTTCGAGGAACACTGCCCCGACGCCTTCGATCTGTTCGGCGTGGGCTGGGACGCGGGGCACGCCGGGCGGCCCTTCCCGTCCTACCGCGGTACGGTCCGGCACAAGTGGGAGGTCTTCCCGCGCTATCGCTTCGCCATCTGCTACGAGAACATGCGCGGCGAGCCGGGCTGGATCACCGAGAAGATCTTCGACTGCATGCGGGCGGACTGCGTGCCGGTCTACCTCGGGGCGTCGAACGTGGAGGATTACGTGGACCCGGCGGCGTTCGTCGACCGCCGGAGGTTCGGCTCCGATGCGGAGCTGGCGGACCACCTGATGTCCATGGACGCCGGGGCCTACGGGCGCCATCGCGCCGCCATGGGGGAGTACCTCGCGGGGGAGCGCTTCGCGCGCTTCCTCTCGCCGGCCTTCTGCGAGACGGTCTTCCGGGGGCTGGGCCTGGCTCCGGCGATGGATGCCGGATCAGGCTGACCCGCCGGCGGCCCGGGCGCGGTCCAGGGCGGTAAGCAGCGCGTCGGTGAAACGGTCCGGCGTGAAGCGGCCTCGCGCCCAGGCGCGCCCCTCCCGCCCCAGCCGTTCCCGCTCCTCCGGATCCCGGTGGAGGTCCTCCAGCGCCCGGGCGAGGTCGTCCGCGTCCCCGGGGCGGTAGAGGCGTCCCGTGCCGCTCTCCCGGAGCAGGCCGGCGACGCCGCCGCTGTCGGCGCCGACCACGGGCCGGCCGAGCTTCATCCCCTCGACCACCACGCGCCCGAAGGACTCCTGCCGCGAGCAGACCACGACGACGTGGGCCGCGGCCATCTCCGGGAAGGGGTCCGGGACGTGCGGCAGGAACCGGACCGCGCCGGTGAGCTGCAGATCCGCGGCGAGGCCCCGGAGCGTCCGACCGTAGGACGGATCCTCGTCCCCGAGCAGCGTGAGGCGCACGGGCACGCCGCGCTCCTGCAGCCGCGCCGCCGCGCGGATCGCCTCCTCCTGTCGCTTGCCCTCCCGGAGGTTGCCCACGACGATGCAGCGGAGCTCCGGACCCGGGGGCGCGTCGCCGGCGGGAAGGTCCGGTACGGGGACCGCCGGCTCGATGACGTCCACCTTGCCGGCGGGGAACACGCCGGCGAACGCGTCCCGGGTCGTGGAGGAGTTGACGAGGATCCTGCGGGACAGGCGGTCCACGAGCCGCAGGCTGAGAGACCGCCCCAGATCGAAGCGCAGCCCGTGGGCGGGGTCCATCAGCTCGTGAACGTACCAGACGTGCGGCACGCCGGTCCCCCGGCAGGCCAGGGCCCCCGCGGGAACGGTGAGGGTGTTCGTCATCACGACGTCGGCGGGCCAGGCCTCCAGGCGCTGCCGGATCGCCGGCACCGCCCGCCGCAGGTTCTCCCGCCAGGCGCGCCCGCGCCCGCGGGGGAGCCGGCCCCCCCGGGTCCAGGGCCGGTGCGGGAGGATCCGGACGGCGGCACCCTGGCCGGCGAGCAGATCGCCGAGGGGACCCTCCCCGGGGAGCACCACCTCGACCTCGACGCCGCGGCCCGCCAGCCCCGCCGCCGCCTCGGCGAGGACCCGCTCCGCCCCCTCGGTGGTGGCGGCATGGGAGACGCAGAGCAGCCGCATGGCGCGCCTCAGTCCCGCCCCACCACCGGCGGCCGCACGCCCCGGGGGCCCAGCAGGGCATCCCGCGCCGCCAGCAGCCCGCGAGGCGAGAGCGCCACCCCGGGGGAGAGCGTCGCCGCCCCGCGGAGGAGGCGCAGCGCCTGGCGGCGGGGACGCGGCACCCGCAGCCGGACGAGCCGCACGAGGCGGCGCGCATGGTCCGCGCGGATGCGCGCGAGCTCCGCCGGCCGGTCCCGATGACGGACGGCGATCCAGGCATTCGCCGTCCGGAGGAGGTCCGCCGCGGCGACCAGGTCCTCCGCGGTCGCCGGCGCCCGCAGCGGCAGGCGCCGGAGCAGGCGCACCGCCGTGTCGTCCGGAGCGCGGCCCAGACAGTGACCCAGGCGGTCCCGCACCAGGGCCGCGACCTCCTCGATGTGAGGCGGTTCCCCCACCACCGTCACGTTCCGGTCGTGCTTGCGCAGGAGCACGAGGATCCTGCCGAGGATGGCCAGCTCGGTGCGATCGCCGAGGCGGAACCAGAGGTCCAGATCCTCCGCGTAGTGCCGGAAGGACTCGGAGTAGCCGCCGCAGCGCCGCAGCAGTTCCGTGCGGACCATGACCGACGGGTGCGCGATCGGGTTCTCCCAGAACAGGCGCCACTCCACCTCGGGGCCGCCGACCGGCCGGCCGAGGGCGGCGCGGCCCGGGGCGTCCATCAGGGCGTGGTCGGTCGCCACCAGCCCCACCCCGGGATGCCGGTCGAGGTGCTCGACCTGATCGCCCAGGCGATCGGGCAGGCTGACGTCGTCGGCGTCCATCCGCGCCAGGTAGATCCCCCGTGCCGCGCCGAGCCCGCGGTTCAGGGAGGGGGCGAAGCCGAGATTGCGGTCGTTGCGCAGCCGCACGATCCGTGGGTCCCGGAGGGTGTCCAGGATCCCGGGGGTCCCGTCGGTAGAGCCGTCGTCGACGAGGATCAGCTCGAGGTCGCGGAACGTCTGCGCCAGGATGCTCTCGGCCGCCTCGCGGACGAAGCGTTCCCCGTCGTGGACGGGGAGGAGGACCGAAACCTTGGGGGAGGACGGGGTCATCGAGCGGGTCCGCCGGGGCACGGCCCGGGCCGGGAGGCGAAGATACGTCAGGGGCCCGATCCCGCGCAAGGTGCCCGGAACGTCGGCGCGGTTTTCTCGTAGGGAAGAGGGCGAGGCCGGAGAGGTCGGGCACCATGCTAGGATGACGATCTCCAGGAGGAATCCGATGCCGACGATGCACGAGGTGGACTTCGAGATTCACGGCGACGACATGCAGTTCGTCGAGGTGGAGCTGGACCCCCAGGAAGCGGCCATCGCCGAGGCCGGGGCGATGATGTACATGGACCACGGGATCGAGATGGAGACGATCTTCGGCGACGGGTCCGAGAAGAACAGCGGATTCCTGGGGGCGCTCATGGGCGCGGGCAAGCGCCTGCTCACCGGTGAGTCGCTGTTCATGACCGTCTTCTCGAACCAGGGCAGCGGCAAGAAGCGCGTGGCCTTCGGCGCCCCCTATCCGGGGAAGATCATCCCCGCCTACCTCCCCGACGTCGGCGGGCGGCTGATCGTGCAGAAGGACGCCTTCCTGTGCGCCGCCAAGGGGGTGAGCGTCGGGATCGCCTTCCAGAAGCGGATCGGCGTCGGGCTGTTCGGCGGCGAGGGCTTCATCATGCAGAGCCTGGAAGGGGACGGCATGGCGTTCATCCATGCCGGCGGCACGCTGCTGAAGCGGACGCTGGTGCCCGGCGAGACGCTGCGGGTGGACACGGGCTGCATCGTCGGCCTGTCGCCGAGCGTCGACTACGACATCCAGTTCGTCCGGGGGATCAAGTCGGCCCTGTTCGGCGGGGAGGGGCTGTTCTTCGCGACGCTGCGCGGCCCCGGAGACGTCTGGCTGCAGTCCCTGCCCTTCAGCCGCCTCGCCGACCGCATCCTCGCCCACGCGCCCCGGGCCGGCGGCCGCTCCAAGGGGGAGGGCTCGATCCTCGGCGGCCTGGGCCGCGTCCTGGACGGCGACTGAGGGAGGTCCGTCCGGAAGTCGGGTCCCGTCCGCCGCCGGGTCCTGCGCGGCGGGTGAGGCGGGCTACCGCGGGACGTCGTTGAGCTTCCACGAGTACTCGAGGAACCCCACGTCGAATCCCCGGACGTCGGGCCCCTCGAAGTACCGGTTCACGTAGCCGGGCACCGCCGCCGGACCGCCGAAATCGCCGGCGTACCAGTCGAAGATCCGCGACAGCCGCAGGCGGCGGGCCTCCGGCTCGATGCGGTTCCGCCGGGGATCGTTCACGAACCGCGTCATGTTGGCCTCCAGGACGGCGTCGAGGTCCTCACCGAGGTAGGCTCGCGGGATCAGCGGAGGGCAGCTCACCGCGGCGCACACCAGCGCCACGTGCAGGCGCGGCTCGTCGAACGTTGGCAGCAGGATCCCCTTCTCCAGCTCGTCCAGGGAGATGGTGCGGCCGTCGAGACGTACCAGCGGCTCGCGGAAGATCGCGAAGTCGTCCTCCGACGGGGAGTAGTCCGGCCGCCAGCGGTCGACCACGCCCTGCACCATCGTCGCGTTGTAGAGGTTGATGTAGAAGGCGATGCGGTCGTCCCGCTCGAGGGT
>JASFRI010000208.1:0-7325 GCA_050115015.1 Acidobacteriota bacterium | reverse complement strand
ACGAGGCTCACATCGTCGACTTCGACCATCCAGGACGATTGGGCGATCACATGCGCCGCCTGGGCGGAGACGCGATCCCGCCCGGGTTCCGCTCCCTCCTGCGCATCCCCCGGCGTGCCGACCTCCTGGAGGAGTGGATCGCCGCCTGCGCCGTCCGTGCGGGCGCCCACCCCCCGGCCGTCCTCGACGACGGCTCCCTCGCGCTGCCCGGCGATCGTCGGGCCTTCCGGGAGTTCGCCGGGCTGCTGGCGACGAAGGTCCCGGACCTCGGCGGCTCCCTCCGACGTCTGCTGGAGCGGGACGCGCTGCGCCTCCACCGGTGGGGCGTCCGGGGACGGGTCCTCGAGACGGGTCCCCGCAGCCGGGTCATGGGGGTCGTGAACGTCACGCCCGATTCCTTCTGCGACGGCGGCCGGTACCTGGAGCCCGCCGCGGCCGTCGAGCACGGCCTGCGGCTCGCGGCCGACGGCGCGGACATCCTCGACGTCGGCGGCGAGTCCACCCGTCCCGGGGCCCGCCCGGTGTCCGAGAAGGAGGAGCGGGAGCGGGTCGTGCCCGTCGTGCGGGCGCTGGCGCGGCGGACCGACGTCCCCGTCTCCGTGGATACGCGGCATGCCGCCGTCGCCGCGGCGGCCCTGGAGGCCGGGGCGCGCATCGTCAACGACGTGACCGCGCTGGGCGGGGACCCCGACATGGGCCCGCTGGTGGCCCGGGCGGGGGCGGGTCTCGTGCTGATGCACATGCAGGGCACGCCGGAGACCATGCAGGAGGATCCGCGCTACGGGGACGTCGTGGCGGATGTCCTGGATTTCCTCGCCGATGCCGTCCGCCGGGCGGTGGAGGCCGGGGTCGACGAGTACCGGATCGCGGTGGACCCGGGCATCGGCTTCGGCAAGCGGCTCGAGCACAACCTGACGCTCCTGCGGCACCTGGCCTCGTTCCGTGCACTGGGCCGGCCCGTGGTGGTGGGGGCCTCGCGGAAGAGCTTCCTCGGGAAGGTGACGGATCGCCCGGTGGAGGATCGCCTCGCCGGGAGCCTGGGCGTTGCCGCCGCCGCCACGATGGCCGGAGCGGCGGTGATCCGCGCCCACGACTTGCCGGAGACCGTCGACGCCCTGCGCGCCGTGGACGCCGTCCGGGACGGAGGATGCCGATGAGCGGCTGGGAGACCCTCGAGGCGATCCGCGAGTTCCGGACCGGGGCCTTCGGCTGGCTCGTGGACGTGGTGGACATCCTCCTCCTCGCCTACATCTTCTACTACCTGTTCCTGCTGATCCGGGGCACCCGGGCGGTGCAGATGCTGCTCGGCGTCGGCGTCCTCATGGTGTTCTACATGGCGACGGGGCTCGCCGGCCTGGAGACCGTCCACCGGGTGCTCGGCGGCATCCTGTTCTACGTCCCCTTCGCGATGATCGTGGTGTTCCAGAACACCATCCGGCGGGCGCTGGCGACCTTCGGCGGCAACCTGACGCTCCACGGCCTCCACTCGACGCAGCCCGGCCGCATCGTGGATGAGGTCGTGCTGGCCGCCCGCTCCCTCGCGCAGCGCAAGCTCGGAGCCCTGATCGTCCTGGAGCGCGAGCAGGGCCTCCGCAGCTACATCGAGACCGGCATCCAGATCGACGCGGTGCTGTCCTACGACCTGCTGGTCAACATCTTCATCCCGAAGACGCCGCTCCACGACGGTGCGGTGATCATCCAGGAGGGGCGCCTGGTGGCCGCGTCCTGCTTCCTGCCCCTGACCTCCCACCCGACGCTGAGCAAGGAGTTCGGCACCCGCCATCGCGCGGCGGTCGGCGTCACCGAGGAGACCGATGCCGTGACCGTGGTGGTCTCCGAGGAGCGGGGGGAGATCTCCGCGGCGTTCGAGGGACGGATCTACCGGGACCTCAACGACGATGAGCTGCGCAGCTTCCTGCGCCGTAACCTGCGGCTGCGGGCTGAGAAGGAGGCGGATGGGATCGTCCGGGACGAAGAAGTTCCGCCCGGTGGCGTGAGCGTGATCCAGGGCGGCGGGTCCGTCCGCACGGGGGGCGAGAAGGTCCATGAAGGGTAGCTGGACCACGAACATCGCCCTGAAGATCGCCGCCCTCGTGCTGGCGGCCGGCGTCTGGTACACCTATCGCACCGACCAGCTCGGGATCCGCTTCGTCACCGTGCCGCTGCAGTTCCAGAACCTCCCGGCGGACCGGGTGCTCTCCGGCGACGTGCCGGGCTCCATCACCGTGCAGCTCGAGGCACCGGAAGCGATGGCCCGCAGCCTGACCCCGGACCGCATCGAGGCGGAGGTCGACCTCGCCTCCGTCGAGCTGGGCCTCCAGGAGGTACGGATCGACCCCGAGGAGGTGCGCATCCCGGCAGGGGTGCGGTTGCTGAGCATCACGCCTGCCATCATCCCGCTCAAGGTGGAGCGCCGGGTGCGCAAGACGCTGCCCGTCGAGGCCCGGGTGCGTGGCGAGGCGGGCGCGGGCCATGAGGTGACGGCGATCCGCCTGCTGCCCACCGAGGTCGTCGTCGAGGGGCCCGCCAGCGAGATCGAGACCTCCACCAAGGCGTTCACGGAATGGATCACCATTCGCGGGCAGGTGGACACGTTCCAGGAGGGCGTCGCCGTGGTCCCGGACAGCAGCAAGGTCCGCCTCGTGGGAGCCCGGTCCGCGATCGTCACCGTGGAGATCCGTCCGATCCCGGGCCAGGAGGCCCCCGGGGAGGGGGAGGACGAGGCCGGGGGAGAGGAGAGGGCCGGGCCGTGACCCGGCGGCGCCTGCGGCCCGCGGGGCCCGGAGACCGCCCCTTCCTGCGCGATCTGGCCGGCGAGGCGTTCTCCCATCTCGGCCAGTACGCCCGGATGGTGCCGCGGTGGATCGACGGGCCGGGCGCCAGCGGCATCATCGCCCTCGAGGAGGGTCAGCGGGTCGGGTTCGCGATCACCTGCCTGACCGTCGCCCCGGTTGCCGGTCGCCCGGACGGTGGGGCGCGGATGGGGCTCGACCTGATGGCCATCGCCACCGTTCAGGAGCGCCGGCGGACGGGGGTGGGGCGCTGGCTGCTCGACGCCGTGGTCGACGAGGCACGGCGACTGTCCGGGAACCTCCCGATCGCCGAGGTGACCCTGACCATGGAGGAGGGGAACACCCCGGCACTCCGCCTCTTCGAGTCCCGAGGCTTCCGTCGCCTGGGCGGCGTGGCCGCCTACCCCCGGGGACAGCGGGCCTTGAACTTCTCCCTCCCCCTGGTGGGGTAGAATGCAACCCGGGGGGAGTCGGGAATCGTGAGCGAGGCCAGGAAGAAGCGGCTGTTCGGGACCGACGGCATCCGGGGGGTGGTGGGGGAGTTCCCGCTGGACGGCCCCACCGTCAGCCGGATCGGCCGGGCGCTGGCCCGGGCGCTGCCCCCCCGGGCCCGCGGCCCGAGGGTGGTGATCGGTCGCGACACGAGGGAGTCGGGGGCCCGGCTGGCGGAGGCCCTCGGCCACGGCATCGCGGCCGCCGGCGGCCGGGCGGTCTGCGTCGGTGTGGTGCCGACGCCCGGCGTGGCGAACCTGACCCGGACCCATGGCTTCGAGGCGGGAGTGGTCATCTCGGCGTCCCACAACCCCTACCTCGACAACGGCATCAAGGTGTTCTCCGCCGAGGGCTTCAAGCTGCCCGACGCCCAGGAGGCCGCCATCGAGGAGCACGTCCTCGACCGGGACTGGGCCACCGAGGACGGTCCCGCGGAGCCGGGCCGGCTCGAGCACGACCCGAACCTGGTCCAGGATTACGTGCAGTCGCTGCGTGCGTCCGTGGACCCGGCGGTCACCCTCTCCGGCCGCAAGGTGCACCTGGACTGCGCCAACGGTGCCGCGTATCAGATCGCCGGGGAGCTGTTCGAGTCCCTGGGGGCGGAGGTGGTCTCCTGGGGGACCGATCCCAACGGCAGGAACATCAACCAGGACTGCGGCGCGCTCTACCCCCACGCCCTCGCCGACCGGGTCCGGGAGGACGGGGCGGACTTCGGCGTGGCGTTCGACGGCGACGCGGACCGCGCGATCCTGGTGGACGGCCGGGGGCGGGTCCTCGACGGCGACTTCATCCTCTATCGCGCCGCCCGGGAGCTGCAGCGCCACGGCCGCCTGCGGCAGGGCTGCGTCGTGGCGACGGTCATGAGCAACCTCTGGCTCGAGAGGTCGCTGGAGAAGATCGGGGTCTCCCTCCGCCGGACCGACGTGGGGGACAAGTACGTCCTGGAGGAGATGCGCCGGTGCGGGGCGAACCTCGGCGGCGAGCAGTCGGGCCACATCATCTTCCTGGACCATTCCACCACCGGGGACGGGCTGCTCACGGCGCTCAAGCTGGCGGAGTCCCTGGCGCTGCACGGGGCGCGGCTGGAGCAGTGGGGGGACGAGGTGCAGCGCTACCCGCAGGTGCTCCGCAACCTGCGGATCACGTCCCGTCCCGATCTCGCGTCGCACCCGGCCATCGGCCCGGTCATCCGGGCGGTCGACGAGCGCCTGGGCGAGAGAGGCCGCGTGCTGGTCCGCTACTCCGGGACGGAGAACCTCGCCCGGGTGATGGTCGAGGGGGAGGACCAGGCCGAGATCGACGCCGCCGCCGACGAGCTCTGCGGCGCCATCCAGGCGGCGATCGGTGCGGGGGACCCCGCATGAGTCCGTCGGCGTTTTCTCGGCGTCGTGGCTGAGACGGTCCGGAACACCGCGCCGCCGGGCACCCGCGAGCTTCTGCCCGGGATCCTGGAGTTCGAGGACCGCTCGGACCGTACCTTCGGCGGCAAGGGCTTCCTGATCGCCGGCCCGAAGTACAACGTCATGGTGGACACGCCCGCCTGCACCGAGCGCGTCGTCCGGACCGTCCGGGACCTGGGCGGCCTGCGCTACATCTTCCTCTCCCACCGGGACGAGATCGGCGAGGTGGCGGCGCTGCGGCGCGAGCTCGGCGGTGCGGTGATCCTGCACCGCTCCGAGGCCTCCCTGGTTCCGGGGGGAGCGGACATGGTCTTCGACGAGGACTTCGAGGTGGAGCCCGGGCTGTGGGTGATTCACACGCCGGGGCACTCCCCCGGCTCCGCCTGCCTGCTCCTGCACCGCGGACCCCTGAAGGTCCTGTTCACCGGCGATCACATCCTGCGCCGGAGGAGCGACGTTCCCGCGCCGCTGCGGTTCCCCTGGACCTGGAACTGGGAGGCGCAGGTCGCCTCCGCGCGCCGGCTGCTGGAGCTCGACTTCGACTACATCGTGCCGTCCCACGGGGAGCGCCTGACCCGTGGCTACTTCGACGACGCCCGGGCCCGGCTCGACCGCGCCCTGGCGGACCCCCGCGTCACCCGGGGCGCGACGGGGCGGGCCTGAGGGAACCGGAGGTACCATGCCACGGCTCTGCATCAACCTCGATCACGTCGCCACGCTGCGGGAGGCACGGCGCCACGCCGACCCGGACCTGATCTCCGCCGCGGTGCTGGCGAGGATGGCGGGGGCCGACGCGCTGTCGGTTCACCTGCGCGGGGACCGGCGTCACGTACAGGAGGCCGACGTGGAGCGCCTGCGGGACAACGGGGGTCTGCCGCTGCGCCTCCGCCTGGCCAACTCCTCGGAGGTCGTGCACCACGCGACGACGTTCAAGCCGGACCTGGTGACCATCCTCCCGGAGCGCCGGGACGAGGTGACCACCGAGTCGGGCGTCGACGTTCTCCTGGACCAGCACTCCCTGCAGCGCGCCGTGCGGTCGCTGCACGAGGCCGGCCTGCGGGTGGGCCTTTTCATCGAGCCGGACCTGGAGCAGGTCCGCGCGGTCGCCAAGAGCGAGGCCGACGTGGTGGAGGTCAACGCGTTCCACTACGGCATGGCACGGGGGGACGAGCCGCGGGAGCAGGAGCTCGAGCGGCTGTCCGCCGCGGTGAAGGCCGGCGTGAAGATGGGCCTCGAGGTGCACGTCGGGCACGGCATCGGGTATGCCGCCGCGGAGGGCCTCGGGACGCTGGCGGGTCTCAAGGAGGTCCAGGTCGGCCATGCCGTGGTGGCCCGGGCGCTGCTCACCGGGTTCCAGGAGGCGGTGGCGGAGATGCGCCGCCGGCTGGCGGGCCGCTAGGCGTCCTCGATTGCCGGCGGTCCGGCCCGCCTCAGTGACACACGCCGTAGGTGGAGGCGTCCGCCCAGCAGGGGACAGGTACGTCCGACGTGATGTTCGTGTAGTTCAGGACGCGACCGTGCAGCTCCGCGGTCAGGGGGCTGGTGTTCATCGTGACGGTGATGTCGGAACGCAGCCCCAGATCGATGGTGGCGCCGTCGCTGGCCTCCGCGGCGTGGGTGTTCCCGTGCAGCGCCCCCGGCCCGGTGAAGCTCACCTCCGCGCCACGGCTTGCGTAGATCCCGTAGCCGTTCCCGATCGAGGTCAGGTCGGCCACACGGCAGCGGGAGGCCGAGGTGCAGAACAGCCCCGTGGTCGTCTGGCTCTCGATGGCGACGTGCTGGACCTCCAGGCTCGTGCGGATCGCGAGCACGCCGACGAAGTTGTCGCGGACGATCACGTCGCGCAGCGTCACGCTGCCGGCGGTGATGACCGACACCGACGAGCTCGTCGCGTCCCGGAACTCGAACCCCTCCACGACCACGTCTCCGATCTCCGAGATGTCCAGGGCGTGGAGCTGCGTGTTCGACGCGCTCACGACGACCTCGGTCGGGTCCGCCGGCGATCCGGTGAGGGTGATGACGGCCCCGCCGGGAGCGACCCGGCCGATGAGGCGCAATGATTCGGCGTACGTCCCCGGTGCGACGTGGACCGTCACGTCGTCGTGGACCACGGCGGGAATGCGATCCAGCGCGGTCTGGATCGTCCGGACCGGACTCGTGGGGGACAGCCCGTCGAGGGCGTCATCGCCGGTGGCGGCGTTCACGTAGAGGTCCAGGAGGCCGCCGGTGGTGAGCTCCCGGCCGCGGAGCGTGCGGGCGTTCAGGGCGTAGGCGGCGGAGGCGACCTGCACCCGGGGGCTCAGCCCCTGGCCATTGACCTCGACCGCGACCCAGACGACCTCGTGCTGCCGGAACACCTCAGCGAGGGACCCGAAGATCCCCGGGCCGGACCCGTCGGCGATCGACCCGGAGCCGACCGGCGTATCGAACATGCCGCCGAGGACCTGGACGCCCGGGTGGGTGTCGACCAGGATCTCGTTCCCTCCGGTCTGCGCGTCGTACAGGCGGAATACCATCGCGACGGTGCCGTCGATGGGGTGCTCCAGGGCATCGCGGAGCACGCCCTGGTAGTGGATCACCTCCGGCGGATCCGCCGCCACGGCCGCCGTGACGACGGTCAGGAGGAGCACGGAAAACAGAC
>JASFRI010000207.1:0-7356 GCA_050115015.1 Acidobacteriota bacterium | reverse complement strand
GGTCCCGGGACGGCACGACCCGGTGGCGAAGACCGTCCGGGAGGAGAGCGACGTGGAGGTTGCGGAGGAGATCCACGCGAAGCGCTCCTCCACGGTCCGAGCTCCTGGAGTGCCCTCGAGGCTCCGCCGGCGGGACGCCGGGGTCCCGGGATATACTCCCTCCGGCCGGGGTCCCGCGGCCGGCCGTCGCCGACCCCGACCGGGAGAGTCCTCGACCCGGCAGCACACCCCAGGGAGATGTCCGTCTCGTCGCCGATGATGCTGAGTCACGCTTCCCGCGCCCCGGCCGCCGGCGGGGCATGCTGATGCCTGCCCCCCGGGTCAGCGCCGTGATCACGGCCTGGAACGCCGAGGCGACCCTCGAGCGCGCGATCCGCAGCGCCCTGGCGGAGCGCCCGGCGGTGGGCGAGGTGATCGTCGCCGACGACGGCTCCACCGACGGCACCGCGGCGATCGCCGCCGGGTTCGGCGACGACGTGCGCCTGCTCCGGCTCCCCCACCGCGGCCAGGCGGCGGCGACGAACGCCGGGGTCGAGGCGGCGCGGGGCGAGCTCGTCGCGATCCTCCACGACGACGACGAGTGGCTTCCCGGCAAGACCGCCCGATCGGTGGCCGCGCTGGAGGCCGCGCCGAAGGCCGCCGTCGCCTACACGGACCTCATCCTCGTCCGGCCCGACAGCTCCGAGGTGGGGACGTTCCTGGCGGACAAGCCCTTCGCGGCCTCCGGGCGGGTCTTCGAGGCGCTGCTGGCGCAGTGCTTCGTTCTTCCCTCCGCCGTCACCTTCCGCCGCGAGGCCTTCCGGGACGCGGGGCTCTCCTTCGCCGACGACCTCGTCGTCGCGGTGGACTACGACGTCTGGCTGCGGGCGGCGCGGCGCTTCGAGTTCGTCCGGGTGGCGGAGCCGCTGGTCCGCCGCCTCCTGCGCCCCGGCGCCGCCGGCACCGACCTGAAGCGCCTCCGCGAGGACCACGTCCGGGTCTTCCGGCGCCTCCGGGAGCAGGTGGTCCGGGAGGAGGGGCCGGCGGCCGCGTCGCTTGCGGTCCTGGACCGGCGGCTCGCGGGGTTCGAGGCGGGGCTGGGCCACGACCGCTACCGGGCCGGGGACGTGGCCGGGGCCCGGCGGCTGCTGGCGGCGAGCCTGGGCCGCCGCCCCGCCGCGCGCACGGCGCTCCTCTGGATGCTGTCCCTCGCCGGACGGCCGGGGCGCTCCCTCCTGGCGGCGGCGCGGGGCTGGCGGGAGTAGGCTCCGTCGCGTATCCTGCGGCGCGATGACGGACCGGGGGGCCCCGATGCGCCACGCGGCCGACGTGCGCCAGCGGGGCGTGGCCACGGGGATGCGCCCCGGGGAGCGGCGCGGAGGCAGCGGCACCCGGACGCCGCCGGATTCGTGAACCGGGCCACCGGGAGAGGCGACCCTTGGAGACGCTGGACCGGACGACGGAGCACCTCCGCGAGGCGTTCGAGAAGACCTTCGAGCGCAGGCCGGAGACCTGCGTCCACGCGCCGGGGCGGGTGAGCCTGCTGGGGGGGCACGCCGACTACAACGAGGGCTTCGTCCTTCCCGCCGCCATCGACCTCTACACCCACGCCGCCCTGGCCCACCGGGAGGACGGACAGGTCCGGGTACGCTCGGAGAACTTCGGCGAGACCTGCGCCTTCTCCGTGCGGGGCGAGGGGGAGGTCCCCGACTGGGCTCGCTATGTGCGCGGCGTGGTGGACGAGCTGGCCGACGCCGGCCATTCGATCCCCGGGCTCGATCTGCTGGTCCACGGCGAGGTCCCGCTGGGCTCCGGGCTGTCCAGCTCCGCCACCCTGACCGTCGCCGTCACCACGGCGCTGGACCGCTCCCTCGGCCTGGGCCTCGCCCCCCTGGAGGTGGTGGAGCTCTGCCGCCGTGCCGAGGGGCGGCACGCCGGGGTGAGCTGCGGCGTCATGGACCCCTTCGCGTCGTACCTGGGGCGCCGGGATCATGCGCTGCTGATCGACTGCCGCTCCCTGGAGCACGAGGAGGTCCCGCTCCCCTCCCGGCACGTGCTAGTGGTCCTCGACACCGGGGTGCGCCGGGCGCTGGCGCGCTCGGAGTTCGGGTCCCGCCGGGCCGAGTGCGACGCGGCGGTCCGGGCGATCCGGGACCTGCTCGGCGAGCCGATCGCGGCGCTCCGGGACGTGAACCCCGACCGGCTCGTCACCGTGGTCCACGACCTGCCGGCGCCGTTGCGGCACCGGGCGGCCCACGTGGTCTCGGATCTCGCCCGGGCCCTGCGCGGCGCCGACGCCCTGCGCCGGGGGGACGTCGTGGAGTTCGGCGCGGCGATGTTCGAGACCCACGCGAGCCTGCGGGACCTCTACGAGGTCTCCACCCCCGAGCTCGACTACCTCGTGGACCTGGCCCGGGCCCGGACCGGCGTGGTCGGGGCGCGCCTGACCGGGGCCGGGTTCGGGGGCTGCGTCGCCTGCCTGGTGCGGGAGGAGGCGGTCCCGGAGCTGCAGGACGTGGCCTCCCGGCGCTACGCCGCGCGGTTCGGTGCGCCGCCGTCGATCACCGTGCACCGCGCCTCCGACGGCGCCCGCCGGCTGCACTCGGAGTGACGCCTCCGCGGCCGGGTTGACACGTCCGGGGGCCGGTTCTACCATCCGGCCGTCGCGCCACGATCGTCCCGGAGAACCCCTTGGCACCCAGGCTCTGGCCCTACGAGCAGGCGGAGGCCGTCCTCCAGCGGTTCGGCAAGGCCTCCCGCATCCTCTTCGAGACCGGCTACGGCCCCTCCGGGCTGCCGCACATCGGCACGTTCTGCGAGGTGGCGCGGACGAGCTGGATCCGCCAGGCCCTGGCGGAACTGCGGCCGGATCTCCCCTCGGAGATCTACGCCTTCTCCGACGACATGGACGGGCTGCGCAAGGTCCCGCTGAGCTTCGTCGGCGAGCCCCGCCGGATGCTCGAGGCGAACCTCGGCAAGCCGCTGTGCGACATCCCTGATCCCTTCGGCTGCTGCACGAGCTACGCGGACCACAACAACGGCGAGCTCCGGAAGATGCTCGACCGCTACGGCTTCTCCTACACCTTCCGCTCCTCCCGGGAGCAGTACCGCGGCGGCGGCTTCAACGACGGCCTGCGGGCGATCCTGGCCCACGTCGAGGCGATCCGCGGCCTCATCCTGCCGACCCTCTCGCCGGAGAAGCGCGAGGGCTGGTCGCCCTTCATCCCGATCTGCACGGCCTGCGGGCGCCTCTACAGCACGACGGTGACCGGATACCTTCCCGACCGCGACGCCATCACGTACCGCTGCGACCGGCCGGTGGGCGGGGAGCCCGGCTGCGGCGCCGACGGGGAGATCTCGGTCCTGGACGGGCACGTGAAGGTCGGCTGGAAGGTGGACTGGGCCCTGCGCTGGTTCGTGTTCGGGGTGCACTACGAGATGTACGGCAAGGACCTCATCGAATCCGCGGACCTGAGCCGGAAGATCGTGCGGATGCTGGGCGGCAAGCCGCCGGTCCACTACTTCTACGAGATGTTCCTCGACGAGAGCGGTGCGAAGATCTCCAAGTCCGTCGGCAAGGGGATCACCGTGGAGAGCTGGCTGCGCTACGCCCCGCAGGAGTCGCTGGCGCTGTTCCTGTTCCGCAACCCGCGCAAGGCCCGCCGCCTGTCCTGGGACGGCCTGGCACGGTCCGTGGACGAGTACCTCGACCTGCTGGACACCCGGTACGACGGCGAGGGGGACGAGCGCGCGCCGGAATTGCGCTTCATCCACCCGGAGCTGCCGGCGGAGCATCCCTACCGCTACCGGGTGAGCTACTCCATGCTCCTGAACCTCGTCGCCGCCGTGGGCGGGGAGGATCCGGACGTCGTCGCCCGCTACGTCCACGAGTACCGGGGCGAGCATCCCGGGAGCGAGGCCTTCCTCCGGGAGCTGATCGACGATGCGATGGCCTTCCACCGGGAGATCCGGCTGCCCGCCGCGCCGGAGGTGCGGTTCGACGACAGGGAGCGCGAGCTGCTCGCGGCGACGGCGCGGATGCTGGAGACGGCGGCCGACGAGGAGGCCGTGCAGACCGGCGCCTTCGACGTGGCCCGCGGCCTGGACATCCCGGCGCGGGAGGGGTTCCGGGTGCTCTACCGTGCGCTCTGCGGCCAGGACCACGGTCCGCGCTTCGGGCCCTTCGTCATGCTGGTCGGGCGGGACCGGGTGCGCGAGTCGCTGGAGCGGGCCGCCGCCGCCCCCGCCACGGGCGGCTGAGGGGCGGTCAGTCCTTCTTCGCCTTGCCCGGGAGGACGAACTTCACGTCCATCTGGCGCTCCTGCTGCGGGAAGTACACGGTCAGCGTGAACACCCGTTCCTGGAGCGCTCCCAGCGGCTTGCGGAAGTAGAGCACGTCGCTGAGAAACGTCCCCTTGGGCAGCTCGATGTGATCGTTCTTCACGCCGGTGGCGCTGATGTTCGGATAGAACAGCGACGGCACCTGGATGAAGTTGACGAACTTGTTGCCGAGGAAGTTCGCGTTGGCGATCATGCGCTGGTCGAACGCGCCCTTGCGGTACTCGCTGGCGATATCCTGCTGCTTCGCCGCCGGGTAGTAGACGCCCTGGTCGTCGGTGAGGACGAACTCCTCCGGGGTGAGCACCACCGGCTTGGCGTTGGAGTTGCCCACGGCGATCTGCATCGGGAAGTAGGTCTCGTCCTCGTGGAACCGCATCACCTCGGTGCCCACGAAGACCCGCAGCCCCTCGTGCTCCTCGTAGTAGGTGTAGAGGTTGAGCTTCTGGCTGACGCCGTCGGGCCCCTCCCAGGAAGGATAGGGCTCGGGGCGGAAGACGCCGGCCGCCGCGCCGGAACCGGCCAGGACCGCCGCCAGGGCCGCCAGGGTCAGCGGCCGGAGGGCCGCGTGTCGGGTCGTGGAAGCGCGCATCGTCCTCTCCTCGAACGCTCCGCAGCGTGGAGCCGGAAGGGGGGCGCTCAGGCGCCGCCCCGGGTGGATCCTAGCGTCCGGCCCGCCCCGGGTCGAGCCGGGTTCCGGGACAGCACCCGGATCACGAGCTGCTCGAGCCGCGCCGCGGGTGGGCCGCCGCCGCCGACCAGGTCCCGGTTCGTGTCGTAGACCGCCTCCAGGGCCTCGAGCAGCTCGGGGACGCTGTAGCGGCCCGCGGCCTCCAGGGACTTGAACAGCGCCCAGGGATGGGAACGCAGGAATGCCGTCCAGGCTTCCCCGTCCTTCCCCTGCTCCTCCAGGATCGCCTCGATCCGCGGCCGGACCCGGGCCTGGTAGGCCCGCTGGTCCATCCCGGGGCGCCAGGCCCCGGACAGGGGGCCCCGGATCACCGCGTGGGCGTGCAGCAGGTCCCGCACCTTGCCGGCGAGCTGGAAGAAGATGCGCACCGGCGGGACGCCGTGGTCGAGGGTGCGGCGCAGGGCGCGGAGGGCCCGCGGCAGGTCGCGCTCCTGCACCGCGTTGGCCAGCTCCCACTGCCCCTCCTCCCGGGTCCAGCCGACCACCGCCTCCACGTCGGCCTCGGTGATCGGCTTTCCCTCGCCGGCGTACGTGGCCAGCTTGATCACCTCGTTCTCCAGCCGGGCCAGGTCGAACCCGACCTTGCGCTCGAGCAGCGCCCGCGCCGCCGCGCCCATCTTCGCGCCCGCCGCCTCGGTCATCCCGTCGAGCTGGCTGCGGGAGAGCAGCGCGGCGCCGCGCTCGTCCCGGGGCGCCGTTCCGGCGTCCAGGACCACGCCGTGCTTCTGGAGGCTCTTGAACAGCTTCAGCCGCCGGTCGCAGGTATCCGCCACGAGCACCAGCGTGTTGTCCTCGGGCCAGCCCTCCTCCAGCGCCGCGACGAGATCCGCCTCGCCGCCGCCGGCGGCCGGCGCCAGGTCGTGCTCCACGCAGTAGGCGTGCACCTCGCCGAGCCAGGACGGCAGCTCGCCGTCCAGCAGGTCGGCCAGCGAGTCGTCCCCGTCGCCCCCGGGGTCGAGGGCCTCGAGCCCCAGGTGCCGCACCGTGAGGACCTTCAGCACGTCCCGGGCCGCCCGGGCCCGGCCCGGCTCGTCCTCCCGGGCCGCGGCCTCCACCCAGGCGGCCCCGGCGGCCTGCAGCACGTCCCCCGCGTTCAGGGAGGAGACCAGGAGGCGGGTGCCGGCGATCCAGATCACCGTGGGGCCGCCGAACAGGGAGTACGTCCGCAGGGAGCCCAGGAGATCCCGGGGGTCTTCCTCGCCCCCCTCGATCACCCGGAAGTTGAAGGGAGTGCGCTCCGCCTCGGGGATCAGCGCCTCCCCCAGGGCCTTCGCGGCGCGGCCGCGCAGGTAGGCGTCGTCGCCGCACACCAGGCAGGCCCGCGGCCGCTTGCCGGCGCGGATCGCCTCCACGGCCTTGCGCAGGTCCCTGTCCAGGTCGCGCTTCGCTGCGGCCACGTTCCTCCTCGTGGAGATGCCGGTCGTTCCGGGGTGAGGGCGCGACGGAGCGCCGCGTCCTCCCGAGTATAGCAGGCGGCCGAGCCGCGGCCCTTCCGACAGACCGTCTCGCCGCGGAAGATCGTGACCTCGAGGAAAAACCGTCCCCATCAGGAGGATGGCTCCGCCGCTACCTGGCGTTCGTGAATCACCCGGGCTAGGGCGAGGCGGCGCGGGCCTCGTGCAGCGCCAGGAGCGCCTCCAGCACGCGCTCCCGGGCCTCCTCGTAGGCCTCCGGGGCCTCCAAGGCGTCCGAGGAGGTGGGGTCGACCGCCTCGCGAAGCTCCTCCAGGAGGCGTTCCCCGCGCCGCACGGCACGCCGCGCCGCGCGGGAATCCTCCGGCGCCCCCTCCGCGACCCAGCGCTCCAGCGTCGCCAGGTAGCGCAGGTCCTCGTGCCCCACCCGGGTCCACTCCCAGGCCAGCCGCGGCGACGGCGGGACCGTCGGGTAGCTCAGACACCGGTCCCCCCACGAGGGTCCGTCCAGCTGGGTGTTCGCGCTCCCCTTCATCACGTCGTAGGCCCACCAGTTGCCGCCCATCTCCCGCCGCCGCCAGCGCAGCAGGCCCGCGGCCGCCCGGGCCCTCGCCGGTCCCTCGGGCTCGAAGCGCCCCATCAACCAGGTCCCCCGGGCGAGTTCCCGGGCGCGCTCCTCGTCGGTGAGCGTGCCGTACACCCACCACGCGTTGCAGTGCGGCGCGAGGGCGCGCTCCGGCCCCACCGGGGGACGCCCGTAGTACGTCGTCGTGGGGACGTTGCACAGGACCCGGGGCTCGTCGAGCCGCTCCCGCAGGACCGTCGCCGCCTGGATGAAGATGGGGAGATCGTCGCCGAAGGACTCGTCCCACGGGTTGTAGACCCGGCGCTCGACACCGGCAGCGCGCAGCGCCGCGTCGATCCGTTCGACGAGAT
>JASFRI010000206.1:0-7362 GCA_050115015.1 Acidobacteriota bacterium | reverse complement strand
AGGGGCTCGTCGGCGGGGCGGCCATGCCGGCGGGCTGTTGCCGGGATCATGCCGGTCGGGCCGCTTCACGCAACTGCGGGCTCTGGACGATTTGTGCCTTCGGGGCCACGGGGGGAGCGCGCGGGACCTGTCACGCAGCGTGACACCGCGAACGACCACGGTCCGGATGCGGACGGTGAAGGTCGCGCCCCGGCCCCATCCGGAGGTACACCGTCGCGGAACGGAAGCGTCTGCCGCCCGGGCGCGAGGGCCCAACGGGTCGACCCACGGAACCGTCGGCCGCGGGAGCCCCTCAGGCGTTCCAGTGCGACAGGTCCCGCCCGAGCAGCTCCCCGAGCCGCTCGTTCCCCTCCCGGTAGGCCGCCACGAGACGCGCCCGGGTCTCGGGCTGGAGGGGAGGAACCGTTCCCGGCCGCTCGTTCAGCCGGAAGGCCCGGACGACCAGCCCGCCGACCCCGATCTGGAACAGCCCCTTGCGCACCGCCCGCATGGCGGAACTGCTCCCCATCACACCGCTGATCCGGCAGCGGAGGTCGCGGATCCAGCGGTAGCGCAGGACCCGCCGCGGGTTCACCCGGCGATTCAGCACCTCCGGCCGAAACTCCGGGTCGACGCCCAGGAATCCGCAGATCCCGCGGTAGAGCCCGGCGGCGTCCGCCTTCATGTCGTCGTGGAGCATGAAGTGGAAGCGCTCCCGGGGGAAGCGGTCCAGGAACGGCTGCAGGTTCTCGCGGTACCGCCCGTAGTCCAGGAAGCGGGGATATTTCGCGAGGGTCTCCTCGAACGTCGCCGGGAGGGGCTGCACGCGGCTGAGCTGGTAGTATGCCGCGTAGATCATCTCCACCGGGTTGCGGAAGCAGCACAGCAGCTTCACCTCGGGGTTGTGCTCGTGGAGCAGCCGCGCGGACTCGGGGTCCGAGATGTAGGCGTTGCTGAACTCGCCGCGGAGCTGGCCGGGCTGGTGGTGCGCGAACAGCTTCTCGTACCAGCCCAGCCCCTCCTCGTGGTGGGACTGGCCGTAGAAGCGACGCCGGACCGGAAGGTCCTCCGAAGGATGGTGCTCGAGGAAGAAGTTGGTCTCCTTTCCCCAGGCCATGCAGATCGCCGGATGCTCGCCGAGGGCATTCGCGATCCAGGTGGTGCCGGATTTGGCGATGCCGATGCCGGTGAAATCCAGACGGAAGTCGCTCATCTCTTTCTTGTCCGAGGAGCCGGCCCCGGCGGGGACCGGATGGGATCAGAGGCCCGCGGGCCCCCCGATCCCGGAGGGTGCCACCCGGGTGACCCACACCGGGCTGGTCCAGACCTGCTCATCCAGCCGGGCGTCGTCGCTCTGGTAGAACCGGTTGTTCTCCTGGTCATAGCGAAGGATCGTGTCGCCGTCCAGGTTCGCGGTGCGCTCCTGGCGCACGAGGATCCGCGCACGATAGCACGCGGTCTCCCCCACCGCCAGATCGTCGTCCCGGACGAAGACGGCCTCTCCCGGGGCGGGGTTCCGGGCGGTGAGCAGCCGGCGATTCGTCTTCAGGAGGTGGATCTCGGTGACGGCGCTGCCCGGCTCCGGGACCACCGAGGCCAGCAGCACCGGGCTCCCGGTGACCTGGAGCTCCGTCCCCATGGGAGCGCCGTTCGACGGATTCGCGAAATCCCCCACCCCGAACCTCACGACGGGCCGGATGCCGGTGGTCCCCAGGGTCCGCCGCCCGTACAGCGACTCCCACAGCGCCTCCCGGGTCAGCGCCGGCGCCCAGACGCCCGCCAGGCCGCCGCCACCGCCGGTGGGCTCCCGGTGATCGTAGGTGTAGCCCTGCTCGAGGGCGTCGAGGAACGCCTCCCCGGTTCCCGGGTAGTGCCCCTTCGGCACCACGGTCCCCCGGCGGCCGTCGACCGCCGTGGAGCCGGGGCGTCCCTGGTGGGTGTCGGTGCAGGCGATGATGCCGATCCTGTGCCCGTAGAGCTCGTACAGGGCGTCCACGCCGCTCTGCTCCGCCTGCTGCCGGAGGAACGGGTACTGGATGTAGCGGGTGTGCGGCTCGTACGGCGTGTAGACGCTCGCCCCGTTCCCCCACTTCGAGTAGATCTCCACCAGGCGATCCGTGACCGGATTGTACTCCGACCAGTCCATCAGCTTCCCCCACCGCGTGACATGGTGGGGGATCGTCATCGCCGGATACGGCTCCAGGGCCTCCCACAGGTCCGCCGGGGTGGGGTGCGAGAAGGCGGAGGGGGGCCGATCCGGCAACTGGTCGAGGTTCGCGAAGATCACGTTCCGGTGCCCGGTGGCGTCGTTCGTCCACTCCAGCCCCGCGAACGCGACGAAGGAGCCGGGAACGGTACGTGCGCCCGCCAGGGCGATGGCCCGCTCCCAGAGGTCGAGCGCCGAACCGTCCGTCATGGCGATCCGGTTCCCGAAGTAGTTCATCCATCCTGCGTGGTCGGTGAGCGCGCAGAAGTCGAGCTGATTCTCGAGCTCGGCGACGTCGTAGTAGTCCGACGGGGTCCCGAACCCGTCGCTGAAGCCCGTGTGTCCGTGCAGATCGCCCCAGTAGAGCTGGAGTCCGGCGAACAGGCCGTCCAGGTACTCGCCGGGGCTCACGGTGCCGGCGAGGGCCCGGGGGGCCAGCAGGCCCCCCGGACGCACCGGCAGGTACCCCGCCACGGCGGTGCCCAGGGCCAGCTTCAGGAAGCGTCGGCGTCGCATCGGTTCACCCTTAATCTACGCCTGTCGGGCCGGTTCCGGCCATCCGAAAGGGACCCGCCGGGGTCGCGGGTCCGGAACGGATTCCGACACGTCCCGGGCGTGGATCCGCCAGAGCACGACCCCCGTGGCGAACAGGATCCAGCCGATCTCCGTCTCGACCAGGTCCAGGGTCAGCGAGAAGAACCAGAACGACAGGGCCAGGGCAAAGAAGCTCACCGCCACGTGCCGGAGGATCGGGTCCCGGGTGCGCCACATGACGTGCCACAGCAGCGCCCACAGGACGAGGTTCGCCAGGGCGTAGACCAGCGTCGTGGGGATGCCGTTCTGGGCGGACATCTGGGCGTAGGTGTTCTGGGCCGACTCCGGTTCCTTCCGGGGGACCAGGTGGGAGTCCGTGTAGCGGTGGTAGAGGACCACGAACTGTCCGGAACCGACACCCCGGAACGGGGCATCGGCGGTCATGTCGACGCACATCTGCACCCACCCCAGGCGCTCCTCCCAGCTCGTCGTGTCGCCGCCGCTGTAGCGGGCGGCGGCGCGCGGCGAGACCGTCAGGCTGAAGATCGCGAAGCCCGCGCCCAGCAGCGCGACGGCCGTGACGCCCACCAGCAGCTTGTGGGGGAAGCGCGCGAACAGGTAGAGCAACCCCAGCGCCAGCCCGGTGCTCAGCGCCGCCCCCCGGGAGGCCGTGGCGACCACGGTCAGGAAGTGCATGAACGCCACGGCCATCACGCCCAGGCGCCAGCGGCGGCTCTTCCCCAGCGGGAGCACCGCGAAGGTGATCATCAGGCCGAAGATGACGCTGATGGCATAGTAGTCCGGATCGCCTGAGGGTCCCGCCACCCGGAAGGCCTCCTTGTTCTGGGTCCAGGGCCGCTCGATCATCGGCCGCCCGGCGAGCTTGAGGACGTGCTCCTTCGTGATCGCCTCGAACATCCCCATCATCGAGATGAGGATGTACGAGAAGAAGACGACCTTGAGGAAGGCGTAGAGCCTGCGGCGGGTGGCGATCAGGTTGATCAGGACGAAGAACGCCGTGATCCCCGCGCCGATGCTCACCATGTTCACCACGAACGCGGGGAGCCTGCGGGCGTTCGCCAGGCTCATCCAGCACATGGCGTAGAACGTGAGGATCAGCAGCGGGATCGGCGTGATCCAGAGGTTGCGGAGGAAGCGCTCGTCCTTGCTCACCAGCATCCGGAGCGCGCCGGCGGCCACGACGCTGCCCAGCATCAGCTTGACGATGGTGATGAAGTTCAGCGGACCGCCGCTGCCGTAGGAATCCGCGGGAAACAGGACCGTGAGGTACTCGAACGGGAACGTGAAGAACGTGATCAGCAGCGCCTCGAACGGCCGGGAGAAGGCGAGGAAGGCGAACGCCGCTCCCGCCGCCAGGACGACCGCCACGGGGGGGGAAAGGATGCTCAGGTAGGCGATGACTACCATGCAGACCGCCGCCACCGCGACCGTCAGCCCCCCGGCGACCTTCCAGCCCACCATGGCACCGCCGCCCGCTTCAGCGGACCTCGATGAAGATCGGTCCCGAATCGAGGAGGTTTCGGATCCCCTCCCGGAAGTCCTTGACCGTCTCGGTCCTGCCGTCGTAGTGCGTCACGTGGAAGGTCTTGCCTTCGAGGCGGTTTCCGTAGTGCGACTCGACCTTCTTGATGATCTCGTCCGCACTCGGCCCTTTCGGATCCCTCCAGGCCACCAGGACCGGCCGCTCGCCGCCGCGGGTGAACCGCACGAACGCCGCGTGCGGCGCGTCGGCGATCCACTCCACGCCGTCGACCCCCTCCAGCTGGGTCGCCATCAGCTTGTAGGTGCTCCAGGCGGGCTTTCTCTGGGTCTTGTTCGCCATCAGCGACGTATTGGCGAACGACGCTCCCCACTCGGGGGTCGGGAAGTAGGTGCTCCAGAAGATCACGTCCACGCCGCTGGCCAGGGCCGTCACGTAGTACTTCACCACCTGCTGCGCCTGGATCTCCTCCGTGTACTTCTCGCCGTCGGCGATGAACGGACCGCCGGCCTCGGTGATCCACATCCGGCGGACGTAATTCTTGTCCTTCATGATCCCCTTCAGGTACTCCGTCTCCTGCCGGATGGCGTCGAAGTCCCCGTACTGGTGGAAGGAGATGACGTCGAAGTAGGGATACCCATCCTCCAGCACCTTCCGCCGCAGGGGGTACTGCTCCTTGAAGTTCGGCTGCTTCCCGAGGATCTCCGGGGTGATGGTCCGGCCCTTCACCTGGATCGAGCTGCCCAGCATGCCGTTGTAGAAGACGTCCGGCTCCAGCTTGGAGATGCCTCCGAGGACGATGGTGGCCTCGGAATCCGCGGCCTTGATCGTGTCGTGGGCGATCTTGAGGAACTCCACGAACTGCTCCGGGCTGTCCTTCCAGCGCCAGTCCCACTCGTTCTCCACCTGCCAGTACTTGACCCCCTTCTTCAGCCCCGGCAGGTCCTTGACGCCGTCGCCGTCGAAGGACTCGACGACCGTCGTGACGAACCGCTTGTAGGCGTCGATGTCCGAGGGCATCCCGATGTAGGTCCAGTTCCCCATCGGCATGTTCTTCTTGGCGGCCTCCTGGTTCATCTGGTTGATCCGCTTCTGGTTCGCCCAGGGGTTCACCGACACGATGCGCGGCAGGATCTCGAAGCCGGCGTCGTGGATCTGGTTGATCCGCGGGACCGCCCGCGCGAGGTCCTTCATCTGCCCCGGACGGGGCTCCAGCTTCATCCACAGGATCAGGTGCCGGGTCCAGCGGCCCCCGATCTCGTGCGCCCCGGCGAGGTCGTTGTTGATCACGTGGAGGCCGAAGGGGGACTCGTCGAGCTTGCGGCCCGCGGGTCCGATCCCCTGGAGCTCCTGGGTCTCGGGCTTGCCCTCGGCCGTCGTCTGCCCCTGGGACCCGCCGCTGTTCTCCTGCTGCGGGTCCGGAGCGGCGTTCGCGACGGGATGGGGCTCCGCGGCCGGGGCGGGGGCTCCCGCGGCCCGGGACGGCTCCGCCGGCGTGGCGGCGGCGGCCAGCTGCGAGGGCGGCGTGCCCTCCGCCGGCACGTTGTCCTCCCCATCCGCCCGGCTGGAGCAGTGGATCAGGGTCAGGATGGCCACGGTCGTCGCCAGTCCCCTCACGAATCTCATGGATGAACGCTCCCTCCGCCCGCCGCCCGCGCGACGGAGCAATCGTCGAAATACACTTGAATCAATGCTTTGCCTCCGCGGAAGTGTAGGGCAGCGTCCGGGGGGGGTCAAGTGAGGGCGCTCCGTGCCGCCTTTTCAGGCGCCTCGCAGGTGGGGTGGCCGGGTGAAGGGGCCGCGGATCCGGGCCTTGGCCTCGGCGTACCACGTGAAGGTTCCGCGCACACAGGCCTCCACGCTGAGGCGGGCGGTGCGGGGGTGCCGGATGGCGATCCGGTCCAGGCTGTCCCGGGGGATGGCGAAGGGGACCTCCCACGGCCGCCATCGCCCCCGCCCCAGGATGACCGCGGAGCGGTAGCCGGCCTCCTGCGCGGCCCGCTCCACCCGCGGGTCGGAGGCGCCGAAGGGATAGGCCAGGTGCTCCACGGAGGCGCCGAGACCGTCCTCCAGGGCGGCCCGGGACCCGCGGAGCTCGTCCCGGAGGTCCGCCTCGGGGAGCGCCGTCAGGTCCCGGTGCGTCACGGCGTGGCTCCCGATGTCCGCCCCGGCCCGATGCACGTCCCGGAGGGCCTCCCAGCTCATGCACGCCATGCGGGGGAGATCGTAGTCCGCATACCAGGCCGCCTCGCCGTCGAGGAAGCCGGTGGGGACGTACGCCGTGCCCGTGAACCCCAGCCCGGCGAGAACCGGCCAGGCAGCCCCGGCGAAGTTCGCGAGGCCGTCGTCGAAGGTCAGGATCACCGCGTTCTGGGCGGGCCGCTCCGTCTGGAAGAGATCTCGGATCGAGATCCCGCGGTAGCCGTGGTCGCGTAGCCACTCCATCTGCACGCGGAACATCGCCGGCGACGTGCTCATGTAAGAGCCGCTGTCGTCGATGGAGTGGTAGGCGAGGACCGCCAGCCCCGGCCGCCGCACCAGGCGTCCGAGCGCCACGCAGCCGGCGAGCCCCACCTCCTTCAGCAGACGGCTCACCGCGCCTGCACCTCCCGGCGGTAGACCGCCTCGAGCCGGTCGGCCATGTGTGCGAGGGACAGATCTTCCCGCACCTTCCGCGCCGCCTTCTCCCCCATCCCCCGTGCACGGTCCGGGTCCTCGAGGAGGGCCCGGACGGCCTCCGCCAGCGCCGCGGCATCGCCGGGCGGACAGAGCCGGCCGTCGACGCCGTCCTCCACGAGCTCGGGGACGCCCCCAACGGCGGTGGCCACCACCGGGCGTCCGAGGGACATCGGCTCGGAGACGGCGTAAGCCGAGGTCTCCGAGTGGGAGGTCAGCACCGCGACGTCGAACAGCGACAGCACCGTCATGACGTCGGACCGGAAGCCGGTGAAGAGGACCTCGCCGGCGAGGTCGAGCTCCCCGGCCAGCCGCCGCAGCTCGTCCTCCAGCGGGCCGTGCCCGACGATGACGTAGCGCGCCCGCACCCCGGCATCCGAGAGCTGCCGCGCCATGTGCAGGAAGAGCTCCTGGTTCTTCACCGGCACCAGGCGGCCCACCGTGCCGACCACGGGCAGGCCCGGGG
>JASFRI010000205.1:0-7363 GCA_050115015.1 Acidobacteriota bacterium | reverse complement strand
TCCTGAAGGACATCACCGGCGCCGCCGATCTGCTCCGCGTGACCTGGGAGTCGAGCCGCGGCGGGGACGGATACGTGAGCCTGGAGGTCTCCCCCCGCTTGGCGCGAAAGACCCAGGAGACCATCGACGAGGCCGCCCGCCTGTGGCGCGCCGTCGACCGCCCGAACGTCCTCATCAAGATCCCGGGGACAGAGGAGGGGCTGCCGGCCATCGAGGAGTGCCTGTTCCGCGGCGTGAACGTCAACATCACCCTCCTGTTCTCGCTGGAGAGACACGGGGAGGTCATGGAGGCCTACCTCCGGGCGATGGAGCGCAGGCTCGAGAGCGGCGAGCCGCTGGATACGATGGCCTCTGTGGCCAGCTTCTTCCTCAGCCGCATCGACGTGAAGGTGGACGGCCTCCTCGAAGGCGGGGCCACGGAGGATGCCGCGGCGATCGAGACGCTCCGCGGCAACGTCGCCGTGGCCAGCGCCAGGGAGGCCTATCGGCGCTGGAAAGCGGTCTTCTCCGGTTCCCGGTGGGACCGTCTGCGGGAGGCGGGGGCGCGGTTGCAGAAGCCGTTATGGGCCAGCACCTCCACGAAGAACCCCGCGTACTCCGATGTCCGTTACGTGGAGCCCCTGGTCGGCCGGAACACGATCACCACGCTGCCCGACGAGACCCTGGACGCCTTCCGGGACCATGGACGGGTCCGGCCGGACGCCGTGGAGGAGGACCCTGAGGCATCCCGCCGGGTCCTCGACGCCCTGGAGCCGGTGGGCCTGCACCTGGGCCGGATCACCGACGAGCTCGTCGACGAGGGGATCCGGAAGTTCTGCGATCCCTTCGACAGCCTGATGGAGGCCCTGGACGAGAAGCGGCAGGCGCTGGCCTGAACGCGTGCGAGAGGAGGTCCACATGGGAACCTGCGCGGTGTGCGGCAATGACTACGACCGGAGCATGGAGATCCGTATCGGCGACCGGGTGGGAACCTACGACTGCTTCGAGTGCGCCATCCACGATCTGGCCCCCGGCTCCGGCCGCTGCGGGCAGAACGTGATCGGTCACGGCGTGGAGTCCGAGGGCAGGATCTTCTGCGGGGCGAACTGCGCCCGGGAGGCCGGTGTCCGGAACTTCCACGCTTGAGCGGCCCCGGGGGCCTCCCGCCGCCTCGTCGACCTGCCTGCCGGACGGTTCCTCCACCGGCCGTTCTCCCATCCTCCGCTTCCCTGGTGGTTTCCGTCCCCCGGAGAAACCCCCAAGCGCCGATCCGTGGCGGTCGGGTCCCCACCTTCCCGACGGCGCCCTATCGTGATGATTCGCAGCTTCTTCGAAGGCTAAGGTCCGGCGCGGCGCCGCGACAGCGTGCCGGCGGCCGGGCGGGAAGGAGAAACCCATGAACCGCAAGACAGCCATCGCCGTCCGCATGCTCGTCGCCGTGCCGCTTGTGGCCTGGCTCGCCGGCTGCGGCCAGAACGCCGCGGAGGCGGAGGCCGACCTGGAGCCGCAGGCCGGCGACGACTCGATCGCCGAGAGCACGGTGCAGGGCGTGGACTTCGAGGTGGACACGGCGGCGTGGGACGGGGCACCGGTGGTCGCCGAGAACCTCACGCCCATCCGCGTGTCGATCACGAACCACAGCGATCAACCGCTGCGGATCCGCTACGCGAACTTCGCGCTCCTCGGTGCGTACGACCGCTATGCGGCCCTGCCCCCCCTGGTGCTGCAACGCGAGGATGACGTCGTGGTGCTCGCCGCCGGCGGGCCCGTGGTCGACAGGCCGGAGTTCGACTACACCGGCTTCTTCGTCGCGCCCTACTATGCGCCCGCGTACCCGCGCCTGACCCCCTACGAGGGATCCCTGATGGTCGACGAGGACTACTACCGGCGCTACCTCGCCGTCTGGTCCGCCCTGCCCGGCCTGCCGGACGAGGAGATCGCCCGGAAGGCGCTTCCCGAGGGCGTGCTCGGGACAGATGCCAGTGTCTCCGGGTTCCTCTACTTCGAGCACGTGGCCGATGGCGAGGAGAAGGTCAACTTCATGGCACAGGCGGAGAACGCCGAAACCCACGACTATTTCGGGACCGCCCTGATCCCCCTCGAGAACGAGGACCACCTCCTGTGATGGCCAATCCTCGATCATCCGGAGGAGAGGTCTCGCCGGGAACGGCGAGTGCAGGACGGCGTGCGGGGAGGAGAGGGACCAGGGGGGACCGGACGGCCGCCCCCGCGCCGCCGCGTCCGGAAGATCCGTCCCCCGGCCGGAGGCTTCCGGGAACGGCGCCCCCCGCAAGACCCCCGGTGAAGGAACCGATCGACCCGCCCCCCGAGGGTCCACCGGTCCGGCGGCCCCCGGATCGGCCGCCGGAGAAGCCCCCACGCCGGCCGCCCGACGAGCCACCGGGCCGTCCTCCCAAGGAGCCCCCGGTGCGGGAGCCCCCTCCGGGCAGGCCGCCCGAACCTCCGGGCGAGAGGCCGCCGGTCAAGGAGCCGCCTCCGGACGAGAGGCCGCCGCCGGTCAAGGAGCCGATTCCGGACGAGCCGCCACCCGCCGCCAGCGCGCAGTTTTCGGGGGCGGGCCTGTGATGAATTCCGCCGCGGTCCTGGCGCGTCCGCTGACGAGGCCGGAGCGCGCCAGGGGGGCGGAACGGCCCCGGCGATTCCCACTGGTGCGCGCGAGTCGAGACCGCTTGAATGGAATGGGTGAGGAGTCGGCCCTCTTCCCTCCCGGAGGGACCTACGGTGCTTCCTTAGCCCATGGGGAGGGCCCGAAGAGGAGCCGTGTTCAGGCGCGGGCCAGCACGACCGCTGCCCCGGGGTCGCGGACCTCGAAGGTGAAGCTCTGCGTCAGGAAGAGCTCGACGGAGTCCCGGTCGTGGGCCGCGTAACCGATCGAGGCGTCCTGGCCCAGCGTCAGCACGTGGTCGCCCCCTCGGAGGGACAGCAGCACGCCTCCGTCGAGAGAGGCAACCCGCACCACGGGACCGTCCACGACCTGCTCCACGTGCTTGCGGGCCGGGTAGCCATCCTCGTCGGCACGGCTCAGCTGCTGAAACTCCCGGGGGCCCAGCGCCAGCGCGTACGGCCCGATGACCCCTCTCCCCTGCAGCTGTTCCCGCGCCGCGGATACGGTGTCCGGATACGCCGCGGCGGACTCCGGCAGTCGTTCCGTCGGTATCGTCGCCGCGGGGACGATGCCCCGGATCTGCAGGGAGTCGAACCCGGAGAAGATGGCCCGGTTCTCGACCGTGGCGAGGCGCTCCGCGGAGCGGGCCACGGGCTCCAGGTCGATGTCCGCCGCGCCCCGCTCGATGCAGTCCAGCTCCATGAGTGGCAGGAGGATCGGCAGACGCACCTCTGCCAGCGGCAGACAGCGCCGGCGCCCCGCCGGAACCCCCTCCTCCAGCGGCTCGTCCAGCAGATCGAGCCGTCCCGTGTTCACGGCACCCATGGTCCAGCCGTGTGGCCCGTCCACGTCCACCACCCGCCGTCCGGCCAGTGCCAGGCGGAGCACCCGGCGCGCCTCCGCGTCGATCTCTCGCCAGGCGTTCTCGGTGACGGGCGCCAGCTCGCGCTTCAGCAGGTTCATGATCGCTCCTTCCCCGCCGCGACAGGCAGGCTCGCGGCGATTCCCAGGGAGTCATCGTCCGGCGACCGGTCGGGCTGCCCGGTCGCATCCTCCTCTTCCTTCTCGACGACCGGCCCTTCCGTGAACAGGTACTGCCGCAGGACGGCGTCGAGCCGGGGCATGCGACGCCGCAACCACTCGATCACCATGGCTGCGTGCTCCAGCTCCTCGTTCATGTTATGAACCAGGATCGATCGGAGATCGTCGTCGTCGGTCAGAAGGTCCGCCCGTTGTCGGTACCAGTCGACCGCCTCCAGCTCCTCGATGACGCTGACGATGCCGCGATGGATGGAACGCACCTCGGCGCTCAGCGCCCCGTACGGCTCGTGGTAGCCATGCTCGCTCACTGTGTCCTCGCTTTCCCTCTCCGCCGCAGAACTGTCGCGTGCGCCGCGGCCTTTCGTCCACCATTGATCGAGCCGCGCCCGCACACTGTCAGCGTGGCAAGTAATTCAGAGTATCCCCCGGCCATCCCGTCGGGCGTATCGGGAGGTACCCGAGTCCGGGGTCCGTGGGACTACCAGCCTCCCCCGGTGCGCCAGCCGCCCCCCTTCGCTCCGGGCCACCGAGAATTTTCCCAGGTGAGCAGGGCAGTCTCCGGACACCCTGGCGCGGGACGCGGCACCTTTTCCCGCCCTGGGGCCGTTCCCGATGGTCCCCGCTTCCCTGGCGGCCCATCTTGAGGAGGATGAATGAGCAGCCTCTTGATGCCGCGCCGCGGCGGCCCGTCCCCGCCGGCTGATGGCCGCGCAGGACGACATGAGGTTCGAGCGGATCGTCGAGGCACTCGGAGAGGTCGGCGCGTATCGCGACGGGGCGAAGCCGGTGGAGATGCGCCGCACGCACATCTCCGTCGTCTTCCTGGTGGGCTCCCACGTCTACAAGCTCAAGCGGCCCGTGAAGCTGGATTTCCTGGATTACTCCAGCCCGGATCTCCGCCGACGCTTCTGCGAGGAGGAGGTGCGCCTGAACCGCCGCCTGGCGCCGGACGTGTACGAGGGGGTCGTCCCGATCGTGCGGCGCGGAAACGGCGTCGAGGTGGAAGGCGACGGGACGCCGCTGGAGCACGCCGTGAAGATGCGCCGGCTTCCGGACCGCGCGCGGCTCCTGGAGGTGATCGACCGGCAGGAGCAGCCGGGGACGATCCTCGACGACCTGGCGACACGCCTGGCCCGGTTCCACGCCGGTGCGGCCCGGGGCGCTCCGATCGCCGCCCATGGGCGCTTCGACGCGGTCGTCCGGCTCGTCCGGGGGAACTTCGAGCAGTCCACGGACCATGTCGGAAGCACGGTCGACCCGGAGGTCTTCCGCAGGCTGCGGGGGCTGAGCGAGGCGGAGCTGGAGCGGCGCCGGGACCGTATCGAGGCCCGGGCGGCGCGCGGGATGCCCTGTGACGGCCATGGCGACCTGCGGCTCGAGCACGTCTACCGGATCGACGGCCACTTCGCCATCATCGACTGCATCGAGTTCAACGAACGATTCCGGCACGCCGATCCCGTTGCCGACACGGCCTTCCTGACGATGGACCTGGCCTTCCGGGGGTACCGGGACCTGGCGCGGCGGTTCCAGGGCGCGTACACGTCGGCTTCGGGGGATGAGGAGGGGGATGACCTCTTCCCCCTCTACACCGCCTATCGCGCCGCGGTGCGGGCCAAGGTGCAGGGGATCAAGCAGGCACAGGAGTCCCTTCCCGCGGAGGAGCGCCGCGCCGCACGGGAGCGCGCGCGGGCTTTCTGGCTCCTCGCGCTGGACGTGCTCGAGCCTCCTCGAAGGCGCCCCGCGCTGCTGCTCATGGGCGGGCTGCCCGGGACGGGCAAGACCACCCTCGCCCGGGGGCTTGGCGACAAGGCGGGCTTCTCGCTGGTCCGGACCGACCGGGTCCGGCGGGAGATCGCCGGGGATGTCTCCGACCCGTACACCGAACGGCAGATCGAGCGCACGTACGATGCATGCCTCGACCGGGCGCGGGACCGGCTGCTCGAGGGGGAACGGGTGATCGTCGACGCCACGTTCCGGTCCGAGAGGCACCGCGTCCGGTTCCTGGAGGCCGCGCGACGACTGGCCGTGAGGTCGGCCTGGCTCTTCTGCGAGACACAGCCCGAGGTCGCCCGTCGCCGGCTGCGCGACCGCTCGGGCGATCTCTCCGAGGCCGACCGGGCGGTCTACCGGCGCCTCGCGGAGACCTGGGAGCCCCCCGGGGAGCTCGTGCGGGAGCACACGGACCGGATCCCGGCGGGCGGCGGGCGGGACGAGACGCTGCGAGCCGGACTGGAGGCGCTTCGCCACCGCGGCCTCCTCGAAGCCTGAACCGCCGCGGAGAACCCACCAGGGGCCGCTGGTGAGTCCCCGGATGGTGCGCGCAGCCCGCGGATGCTGTGATCGGAAGGCATGGAAGCTCTGGCGGATGCGGCGCGGACGGCCTCACGGACCGCGCTCACGAGTCGGGATGAAGGAGGGACGGCGTGAAGCGAATCGATGTGGAGGAGCTGAAGGGAATGCGTCGCAGGGACGACGACCTGACCGTGGTGAACGTCCTGAGCGCGGATCGGTACCGCAAGGCGCACATCCCCGGCTCGGCGAACGTGCCCGCGGATGAAGAGGACGTCATCCCCCGCGTGGAGCGGATCGCCGGGGGCAAGGACCAGCCGGTGGTCGTCTACTGCACCAACAGGGAATGCGATGCCTCACCGAACGCGGGCAGGAGGCTGGAGGCGGCGGACTTCCAGCACGTCTACCACTTCGCGGGGGGCATCCAGGCCTCGCGCGATGCCGGCGAGTCACTCGCCTCCTCCGGCTGACCTGCGCTCCCGCCGGGGGGAGCGAACCGCCTGGGTAGAGGACGGCAACCTCGCCGAGCTCGTCGACCTCTACGAGCTCACGATGATCCAGGCGTACTGGCGGGCGGAGATGCTCGACGACGCCGTCTTCAGCCTCCATGTACGGCGACTCCCCGAACGACGCAACTACCTGCTGGCCTGCGGGCTCGACGATGCCCTTCACTGTCTGGAGCGTCTGCGCTTCGAGAAGAGGGCGCTGGAGCATCTCGCGAGCCTCGGCGTCTTCGACGACGACTTCCTGTCGTGGCTGGGGAAGCTCCGGTTCCGGGGGGAGGTCCGGGCCGTGCCGGAGGGAACGCCGCTCTTCGCGGACGAGCCGCTGGTGGAGGTGAGAGCCTCGATGCCCGAGGCCCAGCTCGCGGAGACGCTGCTGATGAACCAGGTCCACTTCCAGACCGTGATCGCCTCCAAGGCCGCCCGCGCCGGTCACGCCGCCCGTCGCCGCCGGCTCGTGGACTTCGGCCTCCGGCGGACCCACGGCGGCTCAAGTCGGCGCGGGCGTCTTACCTCGCTGGGTTCAGCGCCACGAGCAACATCCTCGCCGGCCGGATCTACGGCGTGCCTTTGGCCGGCACCATGGCCCACAGCTACGTTCAGGCGCACGACCGCGAGGGCGACGCCCTCCGGAGGTTCGCGCGGCTCTACCCGGACACGATCCTGCTGGTGGACACCTACGGGACGGTGAAGGGGGTCCGCACGGTCGTGGAGCTCGCCGGAGAGCTGGGGCACGGCTTCAAGGTGTCCGGCGTGAGGATCGACTCCGGGGATCTCGCCGACCTCGCGTTCGATTCCAGGGAACACCTGGACCTCGCCGGCCTCGACGAGGTGGAGATTTTCCTCAGCGGCGGGCTCGACGAGGATGCGATCGAGACGATGGTGGGTGCCGGCGTCCCGGTCGACGGCTTCGGCATCGGAACCG
>JASFRI010000204.1:0-7443 GCA_050115015.1 Acidobacteriota bacterium | reverse complement strand
TCGGCACGAGTCCCTCGAAGTTCGTGGCACGGGTGGATTCCTCCCAGGCGCCGCCGCATCCGGTGTCGTCCGGACAGACCTGGCTCTCCCAGCAGCCGCCGGTCCAGACGAAGTCGGCGTTCCCGCGGACCAGGATGCCCTCGACGCGGTAGGGCCGGCTGGCGGGATCCAGGCTCAGGACCGCCGATCCGCTGCTGGCGATGTAGACGTCCAGGTTCGCCTCGAAGTAGTCGGGGTGCACCGCCGAGCGCAGGGTGGCCCCTCCCGCGAGCTTCGCCGGCATCCCCACGGGATGGCCGATCACCGCCAATCCGTCGACGACGGGGTCGGATTCCACCGCCCCTGCACGGCGGAGCCGCAGGGGCTCGTGGCCGAGGATGGGTCGATCCGTCCGGAGGATCGCCCAGTCATCCGTCGCGGTCTGGGCACGATCGACGATCGCATCACAGAAATAGACGTCATCCACGGGAAGGTCGTCGACCACCGTGACCGCCGAGAGCATGTGGAAGCCGAAGACGAAGGCGGTATTGCGGCAGTCATCCTGGTCCGCTACGCAGTGGCCCGCGCTGGCGATCAGGTCCGGTCCCACCGGGAAGCCGCTGCAGAATGCCGGCACGGGCTGATCGGCGTACGGTTCGTCCGGACAGAGGGGAGACATGTAGTCGGCGAAGGTATAGGAGATGTCGATGATCCAGCCGCCGTAGTACGGGACGAGATCGTACGAGGGGATCAGCGCGACCTCGCTGCGGAACAACCCCGCCAGGCCGAAATCGGTTACTTCGTAAGACTCCAGACGGTCATCGGCGCCGTAGAGGACCTCCAGGTCCCCCGCTGCCGTGCGGTCCTGCGCGGAAGGCGCCCCGGAACCGGTGGCCGCCAGGGAGGCGAGCAGCAGGGCGGACAGGACGCGGGTCGAGCGCGACGGCGAGATCATGGGACTTCTCCGGTTTCCGGACAGGGCTGTGACCAGAGTATCCGTCGAGGTGCTCACCGGCGCAACCGGATCGCGTCGCGTCACCGCCGTAGATAGTACCTTGGAGATCAGCACCGGGTTCCGGAATGACACCTGTGTGCTGCGGGGCCTGGCGATGGGGGTCTCCGGGATGGAGGCCGGATCGCCAGCCCCCCTGGCGCCCCGGCCGTCCGGCACGTCCCGAGCCGGGCACCCGGCGCATGCCCCGCCGTTGCCGGACGGCCCGCCGAAGGGCTCCTTGCAAACCGCGGGAATGCCCGGTAGTGTGGCGGCGTTTCCGGGTTCGCGGCCTGCGCGCACCCGTGGGGAGGCCGACATGAGGAGAGTTCTCGCGCTTGCCGTCCTGCTGGTGGCCACGCCGGCGGCGGCCCAGAAGATCACCATCGACTACGCCCACGAAGTGGACTTCAGCAAGTTCAAGACGTTCCAGTACACCGAGACCGAGAAGACGAAGGCCGAGGACCCGCTCATGGCCGAGCGGATCGTGAAGCTCCTCAAGGAAGAGCTGACCGGGATGGGGCTGAAGGAGACCGACGACAACCCGGACCTCAAGGTCACTTACCATCTGGCGACCAAGGACGACAAGGTCCTGATGACGACCGGCTTCGGCTACGGGGGCTTCGGGATGGGCTGGGGCGCCTGGGGCGGAGGGATCGGCACCGCCACCACCACCGAGGCCACCTTCACCGAGGGGACGCTGATCGTCGACGCCTACGAGACCTCCGACAACAAGATGGTCTGGCGCGGCACGGGCACTGTGACCGTCAAGTCGGATCCGGAGAAGCAGGTGAAGCAGATCCAGCGGATCTTCGAGAAGATGGCCGCGAAATGGGAGCAGATCCACAAGAACGCGGGCGAGTAGGCGACGGACCACCGGGATCGGACCGGCCCCGGCCGGCGCTGGCGACCGCGTTGCTCGCCTGCCTGTGGGGCGCCGGCTGCGGGAGCCGTGAACCTCCCGCCGCCGTCTACTTCGGCCAGCCGCCGCCGGGGGAGACACCCGTCGTGTTCGCGCCCGGGGTCATCTCGCGGGAGGACCGGTTCGAGCAGTTCCTCCTCTACCTGCCGGGTGGCAAGGATCTGGCCTACGGCGTCACGAACGGCGACTGGAGCGAGTTCTCGCTCTACACCATGTCCATGGAGGGCGGAGCCTGGTCCCCACCGGTCCCGGCGCCGTTCCTCGGAGACGACCCGGAGGCCCTCACCGCCACGATCGCCCTCGACCGGCGACAGGCCTTCTTCACGGCGGCCCGGCCCAGCTACCCGCCCGCGGACATCTGGACATGCCGTCGCGGGGACGCGGGGTGGTCCGAGCCCCGCAAGCTCGGTCCGCCGATCAGCTCGGGAGGGGACGAGTTCGAGGTCGCCGTCGCGCGGGACGGGACCCTCTACTTTTCCTCGTCCCGGGAGGGAGGCGAGGGGGACCTCGACATCTACCGCGCCCGGCCGGTCGGCGGGGAGTACCCGGAGGCCGAGAACCTCGGCCCCCCCATCAACACGAGCGCGGGGGACGACCTGCCGTACATCGCTCCCGACCAGAGCTACCTGATCTTCGCCTCGGACCGGCCGGGAGGCGCGGGGAACCGGGACCTGTACGTGAGCTTCCGGGAGGACGGCTCCTGGACGGAGCCCGTGGGCCTGGGGCCGAGGATCAACACGGAGGCCTGGGAGATCTATCCGTCGGTGTCGCCGGATGGGCGGTATCTGTTCTTCACCCGCCGCGTCGCCTGGGAGACGGCCGAGGACTCGGACGTGTACTGGGTGCGCGCGACGTTCCTCGACCGTCCGCCATCGGGCGGCTGAACGGCCTTCGCCAACCGTCCAGAGCCCCCAACCGGATCATGCCCCGGCGATCCCTCCAGAGGGAAGAAGAAAACGCCTTACATGAATGTCAACTTCCGCGGCCAACCCGTTGACAAGAAGCTGGTTTCCCGTTTAGCAAGAGGTAGCCGCAGTCGCGGCACGGAGGTTCCTCTGACCACGCCGATCAGCCTCTCGCCGGATCGCACCCCGTCACCGCGTGCCGCTCGCGCGCACGCTCCGGGCGCTTCTCCCCCGCGGTGGGCGCTCCGGATCGCGGCCCGGCACCTGCTGCTCGAGCCCGGACGCGATCCGGGTCCGGCCGGGCCCGCGACGGGCCCGGGAGAGCCTTCGCATCCACTCCTGCTGGAGGCCCGGGTGGAGGATGCCGCCCGGCTGGGCGCTCGAGACCTTCGGCGGGCGGTGGCCGGTGCGTATGATCGGATCTGCGCGGCGATGCGACGGCTGGCGGTCCCGTTCCCGATCCGCATGTGGAGCTTCCTTCCCGGCATTCATGGCGCGCCGGAGCCCGGTATCGACCGCTACATGGTGTTCAACGCCGGGCGGCACGATGCGCTGGCGGGATGGTGCGGGGGACCCGATGAGTTCGAGCGCGTCCTGCCGGCGTCGACGGCGGTGGGAGTCGTCGGTCCGGATCTCCGGATCTACTGCCTGGCGAGCCGGGAGCCGGGGCGCCCGGTGGAGAACCCCCGGCAGCGGCCGGCCTATCGCTACACCCGCCGCTACGGCCCCCTCCCCCCCTGCTTCGCCCGCGCCACGCTGGCGCGGATCGGGACCACCCCCTGCTTCCTGATCAGCGGGACCGCCAGCGTCCTCGGGGAGGATTCCAGGCACGTCGGCTCCCTGTCGCGGCAGCTGGCGGAGACCCTCGCCAACATGGAGGCTCTCCTCACCCCCTCCGTGGAGGGATTCCTGCGCGGCCGGCCCCGACCCGGAGAAGCCGCCGCGCTGATCCGCGAGGTCCGCGCCTACCACGCACGCCGGGACGACGGTCCGGCGGTCGGCGAGGCGGTGCGACGCCGCTTCCCGAACCTGGAGCGCCTCGAGCTGGTCCAGGCGGCGATCTGCCGCTCCGAGCTGGAGGTCGAGATCGAGGCACTCGCCCACCACCGAACGCTGACGACGAGGCCGGCCCGCGGGGCAACAGTCCCGGGGAGGCGCCGGCCCGGCGCGCCGCCTTCACCCTGACGGGACCACCGTGCGCGTCCTGCTGATCAACGCGAACCGGATGCGGACCCTCATGGCGGTGGCGCCCGTCGGGCTCGGCTACGTGGCGGAGGCCGCGCGCATCGCCGGACACGAGGTGCGGTTGCTCGACCGCATGCCTCCCCCCGGCAACCACGACGCCCTGATGGAACTGATGCGCCGGTTCTCGCCCGACGTCGTCGGCCTCTCCGTCCGCAACGTCGACAATGTGGTCCGCCAGCGGCTCGAGGCGGGCCTGGAGGGTCTGGACGATCTGTTCCGGAGGATCCGCCGGGAGCGACCCGGGGCGCCGATCGTGATCGGCGGCACGGCCGTCTCGGTTCTCGGGAAGGTCGTCCTCGATCACCTGGACGCGGACTATGCAATCTGTGGCGAGGGGGAGCGCAGCTTCCCGGCCCTGCTGGCCGCGCTCGAGCAGGGCCGCTCCCCGGCGGGCATCCCCGGCGTCCTCCTGCGAACGGCGGCGGGCGCTCCCGGCGTACCGCCGGCTCCCGGGGGAGGGTTCGGGCCCTCGGGGCTGGAACGCTGGGTCGACTGGCGACCCTACGAGCGGATGGGGGCCACCTGGCCGATCCAGACCAAGCGGGGCTGCTCGATGCCGTGCTCCTACTGCACCTATCCCGCCATCGAGGGCCGAGTTCAACGCTGTCGCGAGCCCGGCGAGGTCGTGGACGAGATCGAGCGCGTGATGCGGACGGCGGGGCCGCGGACCTTCGAGATCGTCGATTCCACCTTCAACATCCCGGAGGAGCATGCCCTGGGGTTCTGCCAGGAGATCCTCCGGCGCCGTCTGCGGGTGAACCTCACCACGATGGGGATCAACCCCTCCCGCGTCTCGCCGGAGCTCTTCCCGCTGATGCGGCGCGCCGGCTTCAACTCGATGATGGTCTCCCCCGAGTCCGGGAGCGAGTCGATGCTGCGGGGCCTCCGCAAGGGCTTCGGCCTGGATCGGGTCACCGAGACTGCCCGGCTCGCCCGGAAGGCCGGCATCCCGGGCATGTGGTTCTTCCTCCTCGGCGGCCCCGGCGAGACGAGGGAGACGGTGGACGAGACCCTTCAGTTCATCCTGCGCGAGCTGCCCGGGAAGCGCAGCGTCGCGGTGGTGTTCACCGGCATCCGCGTCCTGCCGGGCACCGACCTGGCCCGGGACCTGCTGGAGCGGGGCGAGCTCCCGGCGGACGTGGACCTCGCCGAGCCGGTCTTCTACCAGTCTCCGCTGGTGGACGAGGCCTGGGTGCTCGAGCGGCTCAACGCTGCCATCGCCAGACACCCGGGCATCGTCCACGCGGCGGAGGGCGTGTCGAACCCCTTCGACCGGGTCGTCGGCCGCCTGCTCCACCTGGCCGGCGTGCCCCCGCCCTACTGGAGGTTCCTCCCCTACTTCCTGCACCTGCCACCGGTCCGCTGGGGGCGCCGCCACCGGCCGGCGGCCGGGCCTTCGCCTGGGAGCACGGGGGCTCCGCCGGTGCCTGCAGACGGGGTAGCGCCG
Organism: Acidobacteriota bacterium; assembly: GCA_050115015.1. Classification (GTDB taxonomy): domain Bacteria; phylum Acidobacteriota; class Polarisedimenticolia; order CBDVAL01; family CBDVAL01; genus JASFRI01. Next base: position 1,954 of record JASFRI010000204.1, on the reverse strand, counting down.
GAGGGAGACGGCCGCGCCGGAGATCAGGGCTCCCGATCCCGCAGGAAGCCGAGGCCGCCGTCGCCGGCGTAGCCCGTGAGCTCGACGTAGCCCCGCCCGAGACGGGCACCGTCCTCTCCCACGGCGCGGACCGCCCCCTCCCAGTAGGCCAGCTCCCGGGCGAGGCGCACGACGTTCTCCTGGTCCGCCAGCTCGGGCTCGACGCGGAGCCGCAGGCCCTCGCCGGGAAGCTCCAGGCGCCACCCGGAGGGATAGGTGGTCCCGGACGCGGGGCTGCGCCAGGTGGCGACGGCCTCCAGGCGGAAGTCGTCATCCCGGAGGCTCCGGGCGCTCCCGTCGGGCTCCACCAGGGTGCCTGAGGCGTGGTCGATCCCGCCGTCCCGGTCCCGCAGGACGTAGAGCATCAGGTCCCGGCCATCGTCGAGCTGCAGGCTGAACCAGTCCCAGCCGACCTGGTCCGCGGTGAGCTGCGACGTGCCGAACTCCTTGTCCATCCAGCTCAGCCCCCGGACCTCCCAGGAGCGGCCCCCGGCCGTCACCGTCCCCTCGGTCCGCAGCCGGGTGAAGCTGTAGTAGTTGCTGGCCCCCGCGTCGGGACCGCTCCCCTTGCGACTGAACCCGCCCTCCCCGTGCAGGACGACGGGCTTTTCGGGCCGCGTGCGCAGCTCCAGGCTGAAGCCGGCCGCGTCATCCCGGGCCGCCACGTCGAATCCCCGGCCGTTCCAGTGGAGCGTCCAGGGCCCGCGGGTTCCGGGGGGGCCGACGCTCCAGGCGATGGCGGCGGCCGGATAGCGGTTGAAGCCGCCCAGCAGGGGCACCGCGCGATAGAGCACCTCGCCGAAACGGTGCGTTCCCGCGGTCAGGTCCGAGATCGAGGCGTGGCCCATGATCAGGGACCGGGCCGCCCAGGCGGAGTCGATCGCCGGCGCCTCGGACAGGAGGCCGACGCGGAAGAAGGTGAACTGGAAGCCGAACCGCTGCTCCGGATCATCGACGGCCTCCAGGTGTCCGGTCAGGTACCACCACTCCGAGCGGTACTCCGGGTGTGGCCAGTGGTCCCGGGGGAAGGACCAAGTGTAGCCGCGCTCCGCGCGGAGCCAACCCTCCCCGGCCGTCGCGGGGACCGCCAGCGCGAGGAGCACCACCACCGCCGCCCAGCGGCCCCTTCCCGTCATGCCACCTCCTCGCGGCTGAGCTCCGTCGCGGGGGTGCGGCTCGCCCGGGCCGCGGGGTAGAGGGACGCCGCCGCCGCGGCGAGGAGGATCAGGAGCATCTCCGCCGCCAGGCCGGTCCACGGCCAGTGGACCTGGATCGTCCAGCCGAACCAGGCGCGGTTGATCACGAAGATCAGGATGGCCGCCAGGGCGATCCCCCCGGCCAGGCCCAGCCCGATGCCCAGGACGGCGATCCCCATCCCCTTCCCCAGGAAGATCCGGAAGATCTGCCGTCGCCGGGCCCCCAGCGCCCGGTAGAGCGCCAGCTCGGAGATCCGCTCCCGTGCCAGGATCAGCAGCGTGAGGGTGATACCGCAGACCGCCACCGCGAGGCAGACGAGTTCGAGGAAGCGGGTGATCGCGAAGGTCTGGTCGAACACCCGGAAGACGTCCTCCCGCAGCCGCCGGTTGCTGCGCACCCGCAGCGGCAGATCCGGGAACGTGGCGCGCACCCGCTGCACCATGCGCTCCGGGTCCCGGTCCTTCTCCAGGTAGAGGCCGATGGCGTGGGGCGGACCCGGCCCGAACAGGGGCTCCAGCGCCGCCAGGTCCAGGAACACGGCGCCGCGCTCGTTCCCGTAGTCGTAGAACACGCCGATCACCGGGAAGGAGGCCTCCCCGGCGGGCCCGGCCAGCGGGATGCGGTCCCCGACGCCGAGCCCCGTCGCCCGGGACAGGGGCTCGCTGATCAGCGCGCCCTCCTCCTCCGCCACGCGGCGTTCCGCCGTCGCGGCGTCCCC
>JASFRI010000203.1:0-7456 GCA_050115015.1 Acidobacteriota bacterium | reverse complement strand
CGGATCGCTACCCGGAGCTGCCGGAGCAGCTCACCTTCCTGCACGCCGAGGACATCCTCGACCGCTACCCGGACCTGCCGCGGAAGGAGCGGGAGACCCGCATTCTCCAGGAGTACCCGGCGGTGTTCATCTACGGGATCGGCTGGCCCCTCGCGGACGGCTACCCGCACGAGATGCGCGCCGCGGACTACGACGACTGGATCACCGAGACGGTGTCGAAGGACGGCCGCCCGATGCACGGGCTGAACGGCGACATCCTGGTCTGGAACCCCGTCACCCGCCGGCGGCACGAGCTGACGTCGATGGGGATCCGCGTGAACCCGGAGTCGCTGCGCAAGCAGCTCGAGATGTCCGGACAGACCGATTTCCTGGACCTCCCCTACCACCGGGCCATCCTCGAGGGGAAGGTGCCCCTCAGCATCGGCGGCGGCATCGGCCAGTCCCGGACGTACATGCTGCTGCTCCGGAAGGCCCATCTGGGGGAGGTCAGCGTGACCGTGTGGCCGGACAAGCTGAAGGAGATCTGCGCCGCCCGGAACATCCACGTGCTCGAGTAGACCGGCACCGCTTGACACGCGGTGGGACGGCGGGACAATAGGGGTCTCGCTGTTCCACCGTGGAGCACTGGAAGTCGTGTCGAAACCGGAGCCGGGAACGATCTACCTGGTGGACGGGACCTCCAACGTCTACCGGGCCTACTTCGCCATCCGCGCCGCCCTGACCGCGGAGGACGGCACCCCCACCAACGCCCTCTGGGGCTTCACGCAGATCCTGCGCAAGCTGCTGGCGGACCTGGAGCCCGAGTATCTCGCGGTCGCCTTCGATCCCAAGGGACCGACCTTCCGGCACGAGATGTACGCCGAGTACAAGGCACAACGCCCGCAGATGCCGGTGGACCTCCGGCCCCAGGTCGCGCTGGCGCCGGAGGTCTGCCACGCGCTGGGCGTCCCGACGCTGATCGCGCCCGGCTTCGAGGCGGACGACGTGCTCGCGTCGGTGGCCCGGCAGGCGCGGGAAGCCGGCCATCCGGTGGTCGTGGTGGCCTCCGACAAGGACATGCTCCAGATCGTCGGCGACGGGATCTCCCTCCTCAACCCGCACAAGAACAACCTCCTCCTGGATGCGGTGGGGGTCGAGAATGTCTTCGGCGTCCGGCCCGACCAGGTCACCGATGTCCTCGCGCTCTGGGGAGACAGCTCCGACAACGTGCCCGGCGTGACGGGGATCGGCGAGAAGGGGGCGAAGCAGATCATCGCGGACTTCGGCGACCTGGAGGCGGCCATCTCCCGGGCCGCAGAGATCCGCCGCAAATCCTACCGGGAGAACCTGCAGGCCGAGGCGGACCAGGCCCGCTTCAGCAAGCGGCTGGTGACGCTCCGCACCGACGCGCCGGTGAGCCTCGATCTGGAGCGCCTCCGACTGGCGGGTCCCGACCGGAAGGCCGCATACGATCTGTTCCGTCGGCTGGGGTTCCAGTCGATCCTCGAGGAGTTCGCCGGCGCGGTGGAGACCGTGGAGGCCGACTACCGGGCCATCCTGGATGCCGGGGAGCTCGAGGATCTGGCGCAGCGCCTGCGAGGGGCCGGCCGGTTCGCGGTGGACACCGAGACCACCTCGCGGAACCCTCACCGCGCCACCCTGGTGGGAATGTCCTTTGCCCGGGAGGAGGGGAAGGCGTGGTACCTGCCCCTGGCCCATCGCTACATGGGCGCCCCGGACCAGGTGCCGCTGGAGAGGGCCCTGGAGGTGCTGCGCCCCCTGCTGGAGGACCCCGGCGTCGGGAAGATCGGCCAGAACATCAAGTACGACCTCCTGGTGCTCGAGGGCGCAGGGATATCCCTCCGCGGGATCGAGTTCGACACGATGCTGGCCTCCTACATGCTCGACCCGGGGGCGCGCCACGGCATGGACGACCTGGCGCTGCGGCACCTCGGACACCGGACCATCCACTACGAGGACGTCGCCGGCAAGGGGGCGAAGCAGGTGACCCTGGACCAGGTCGACGTCGATCGGGTGCGAGACTACGCCGCGGAGGACGCCGACGTGACCTGGCGTCTCTACCGGGACCTCGAGCCACGACTCCAGGGAGTCCCCCAGGAGAGGCTATTCCGGGAGGTGGAGCTGCCCCTGGTCCCGGTGCTGGCCGCGATGGAAAGCCATGGCGTCGGCCTGGACGTCGACTACCTGGCCGGGCTGTCCGTGGAGCTCGGCGCGGAATTGCACCGACTGGAGGCCGAGATCCACGAGGCCGCCGGCGGCGAGTTCAACATCAACTCCCCGCGGCAGCTCGCGGAGGTCCTCTTCGATCGCCTGGGACTCGCCTCGACGCGCCGGACCGCGAAGACGAAGTCGCGATCCACCAGCCAGGGAGCGCTGGAAGAGCTGGCGGAGGAGCACGAGCTGCCTCGCCGGGTGCTGGAGTACCGCGGGCTGGCCAAGCTCCGGTCGACGTACGTCGATGCGCTGCCCGCGCTGGTGGATCCGAGGACGGGCAAGGTCCACACCTCCTTCAACCAGACCGTCGCGGCCACCGGCCGGCTCTCCTCGTCGGACCCGAACCTGCAGAACATCCCCGTCCGGACGGAGCAGGGGCGCCGCATCCGGAAGGCCTTCCTTCCCTCCCCCGGCAACCTGCTTCTCAGTGCCGATTACTCCCAGGTGGAGCTGCGGATCGCGGCGCACATGTCGGGGGATCCCGCGCTCACGGAGGCCTTCCGGCGGGGCGAGGACATCCACCGGGCCACCGCCGCCGCGATCCTCGGCGTCGATCCGGAGGAGGTGACCGCGGCGATGCGCGGCCGCGCGAAGGCGGTCAACTTCGGGATCCTCTACGGGATGAGTGCCTTCCGCCTGGCCCGGGAGCAGGGCATGGAGCGGCGCGAGGCGCAGGGCTTCATCGACGAGTACTTCGGGCACTTCCGGGGTGTCCGCGAGATGCTCGACGGCATCGTGGCACAGGCCCGGGAGTCCGGAAAGGTGGAGACGCTGTTCGGCCGCGTACGCTACCTCCCGGACCTGAAGAGCTCCAACGCCGTGGCGAGGAAGGCCGCGGAGCGGGCCGCGATCAACACGCCGATCCAGGGGACCGCCGCGGACCTGATCAAGATGGCGATGCTGGCGGTGGAGGAGAGGCTCCGGAAGGAACGGCTGGCCGCCCGGATGATCCTCCAGGTGCACGACGAGCTCGTGCTGGACGTCCCCGCCTCCGAGGTGGAGGCGGTCCGGTCGCTGGTCCGGGAGTGCATGGAGACGGTCCATCCCATGGATCCGCCCCTCAAGGTGGACACGGGCGTCGGCGAGAACTGGCTCGACGCCAAGTAGGAGACGACGATGACTCCCCTCGATCCGGAACGGATCCGACCACGTTTTCCCGCGCTGACCCAGGAGGTGAGCGGGCGGCCCGTCGTGTTCCTCGACGGCCCCGGCGGCACGCAGGTGCCGCAGGAGGTGATCGACGCCATGACGGCCTATCTCCGCCACGACAACGCCAACACCGACGGCGCCTTCGCCACCAGCCACCGGACGGATCACACGATCCGGTGCGCCCGGGAGGCGGCGGCGGACCTGCTCGGGTGCGACGCCGACGAGGTGGTGTTCGGGCCGAACATGACCACGCTCACGTTCTCCCTGGCGCGGTCGCTGGGACGGGAGATGACCTCCGGCGACGAGGTGGTCGTCACCCGGCTGGACCATGACGCGAACGTGGCCCCCTGGCGTGCGCTGGAGGAGCGCGGCGTGCGCGTCCACGAGGTGGACATCCACGAGGAGGACTGCACCCTCGACATGGACGACCTCGAGCGGAAGATCGGCCCCCGCACACGGCTGGTGGCCGTGACCCATGCCTCGAACGCGGTGGGCACGATCCCCGACGTCCGCGCGGTCATCCGGGCGGCCCGCGGGCACGGGAGCCTGGTGTTCGTGGATGCGGTCCACTACGCGCCCCACGGCCCGCTGGACGTCCGCGGCCTGGACTGCGACTTCCTGGCCTGCTCCCCCTACAAGTTCTTCGGCCCGCACCTGGGTCTGCTCTACGGCAAGCGGGAGCACCTGGAGCGGCTGCGCCCGTACAAGGTCCGGCCGTCCCACGACGAGGCTCCGGGCCGGTGGGAGACCGGCACGCAGAGCCACGAGGCGCTGGCGGGTCTGGTCGCCGCCGTCGATTACCTGGCGGATCTCGGTCGCGGGGGCACCGGACGTCGCGCGGATCTGCTGACCGCGATGGACCGCATTCGCCGTCACGAACGGCGGCTCGTGGAGCGGCTGATCACCGGGCTGCTCCGGATCCCGGGGCTGCGCTTCTACGGCATCCGGGAGCCGAAGCGGTTCGACCAGCGGACCCCGACGGTCTCCATCCGGCTCGACGGCCTGCCCCCCCGGGAGATCTCCCGGCGTCTCGGCGAGGCGGGGATCTTCACCTGGGACGGCAACTACTACGCCCTTTCGCTGACCGAGCGCCTGGGGGTGGAGGCCTCCGGCGGCATGGTGCGCCTGGGGCTCGTGCATTACAACACCGCGGCCGAGGTGGACCGCACCCTGGAAGCGCTCGGATCGCTATCGCTATAATCCCCGGCTCCGGAACGGATGCGGCGCCCGCACCGCGGCGCCGGGGAGGCACGACGTGGCCAGGAGCTACCAGGATTTCGTGCAGGAGGCGCTGGGCAGGGTGAAGGAGATCCCGCCGGAGGACCTGCTGCAGAAGATGCGCAGTTCGGAGGGGATGATCCTCCTCGACGTCCGCGAGCAGGACGAGTTCGCTCGGGGCCATCTGCCCGGCGCGCTCCTGATCCCCCGGGGGGTGCTCGAGGGGCAGGCCACCCAGATGATCCGGAATCCGGCGGCCGAGGTGATCGTCTACTGCGGCAGCGGCATGCGCTCGGCCCTGGCCGCCGACGTCCTCCAGCAGATGGGCTTCTCCAACGTCGCCTCCCTGGCAGGGGGGTTCCGCGACTGGGCCCAGATCGGCGGGCCGATCCAGCACTGATACGACATCGACTCCTCGGCGCTCCTTGCACCCGCCGCAACACCCATCGGCGGGGTATGAGGCGTTTCGGCCGGACCTCCAGCGGCGCTCGAGGCGGGCGCGATCGGGCTTCCCGGCCTGCCCGTCCAGTTGAATTCAGTTTTTCCAATATGCACATCTCCATGACTATCTTGCTTTTCTGAGCAAAAAGCATACATTGACGTTCCGGAGCCATCGAACGTGTCGATCCGGAACGCCCCCATCCCCTGCCGGAGCGCCCCCTGGCTGGCCGCCGCGGCGCTCGGTCTCGCCGCCTGCGCCCCGGCGGACCCGTCCCTGAACCGCCCCAACGGGGTGGCCGTCGCACCGGACGGCTCCCTCCTGGTGGTGGACAAGAACCACTACCGCGTGGTCCGGATCGACCGCGGCGGCCAGTTCCTCCAGTCGTTCGGCGGCCTGGGGAACCGCCCCCGGAATCTCCCCGCGCCCTACGACATCGACCTCGGGCCGGACGGGTGCATCTATGTCTGCGACCGCTCCTACTCCCGGACCGGCGACTACAAGGACCACGACGGCGTCAAGGTGTTCGCGCCCGACGGCCGGTTCCTCCGGGAGATCGGCGGCACCGACTACCGGCCGGGCGAGCCGAACAACGGCCCGTACGGCCTGGACGTCGACGCCGAGGGACACGTCTGGATCGCCGACTACCATGCCAACCGGATCCGGCACTACGACGCGGCGGGGAACCTGGTCCACACCTTCGGAAAGCCGGGGTCGGGTCCGGGGGAGCTGAGCGGGCCCAACGACGTGGCGGTGGACCGGAACCGCGGTGTCGTCTACGTGCTCGAGGCCATCAACGCCAGGGTGCAAGCGCTCTCGCTGGACGGGGAGCCGCAGGTCCAGTTCGGCGGCTACGGCCGGGGCCCGGAGGAGCTGTCGTACCCCCAGTACCTCGACCTCGACCCCGACGGGAACCTGTACGTCAGCGATATGGGAAACCGGCGCATCCAGAAGTTCTCCCCGGACGGGAGGCTCCTGGGCTCCCTCGGCCTGCCGGAGGGGGATGGCGATCTGCAGCTGATGGGCCTGACCGTGCGGCGGGTGGCCGCGGGATCGGGGTTCCGGCAGGAGGTCCTGGCGGCGGATACGCTGAACAACCGCATCCTGATCTTCGAGGACGAGGTCGGGCTACGGGGGACGGTGGGCTAGTCGATGGCAAGGACCCCGCCGCACGACGGCGTTCCCGAGGAGCCGGAAGCCCGGCGCGTGCCCCGACGCGTGCGGGTGCGTACGTTCGCGAAGTTCGGCATCCCCCTGCTGCTGCTCGTCGGCCTCACCGTGGGGCACTCGGGCTATGACAGCTTCCGCCAGAGCGACGCCGCCTACCGCAAGGAGATCCGGGGCCGGCTGCGGATGGTCGCCGAGGTGGTGGCCGACTCGGTGGACCCGGGCGCCCTGGACCGCCTGCAATCCCCCACGGACCTGGACCGTCCCGAGTACGAAGACCTCGTGCGTCGCATGAGACACGCGGCCGCCGCCACCGAGATCGGCTGGATCGGGATCTTCCGGGAGTCCCGCGGACACCTTTACCTGCTGGCGGACATGGCGGAGACGGGGATCGATTACCCCTTCTTCTACGCGACGCCGGACCACTGGGAAGCTCTGCGCGAGGGGCTCCCGAGGGACGTGCGCTACACCGACGAGTTCGGCGCCTACGTGGGCCACGTGGTCCCGGTGCCCGGACCGGACGGCAGGCCGGTGGCGATCGTGGAGGCCAGCGTGCAGCAGGATCTGCTGGACCTGTTCGCCAGCCAGGAGCGTGCCCGCATGCTGCGCTCCGTGGCCCTCGCGGCGGGCATCGCGATGCTGCTGGTACTGCTGCTCACCATCCTGATCGTCGAGCGCCCGCTCCGCAGGCTGCGGCACGGGGTGGCCATGCTCAGCCAGGGGAACTTCGACCACCGCCTGGACATCCGCGGCCACGACGAGTTCGCGCAGGTTGCCGATGCGTTCAACGGGATGGCCGCCGACCTCAAGAAGCTCTACGGGGGGATGGAGGGGCTCGTCCAGGCCCGGACCCGCAACCTCGAGACGAAGAACGCCGAGTTGCAGGAGGCCCTGCAGCGCCTCAAGGGGGCCCAGGACCTGCTGCTCCAGCGGGAGAAGATGGCCGCCGTGGGGCAGCTGGTCTCCGGCGTGGCCCACGAGCTGAACAACCCGCTCGCCGGGATCATGGGATACGCGCAGATCTGCATGGACCGTACGCAGGACGAGCGCCAGCGCGGCAGCCTGCAGAAGATCTGCGCCGAGGCCCAGCGAGCGGGGCGGATCGTCCGCAACCTGCTCACGTTCTCCCGCAAGAGCGCGGGGGAAGTGACCTACGTGGACGTGAACGAGGTGATCCGGCGCACCCTGGAGCTCCGGGCGTATCACCTGCGAACCGAGGGGGTGGCGGTCGATCTGCAGCTCCATCCCGACCCCCTGCGGACCCTGGCC
>JASFRI010000202.1:0-7479 GCA_050115015.1 Acidobacteriota bacterium | reverse complement strand
GCCGCCGGGCGATCCCAGCACGAGGCGGGGCCGCCCGTCCTCCACCACGATGGTGGGGCTCATCGAGGAGACCATGCGCTTGCCCGGGGCGACCGCGTTCGCGGGACCCTCCACGAGGCCGTAGAGGTTCGGTTGCCCGGGAGCGGCGGCGAAGTCGTCCATCTCGTTGTTCAGCAGGAAGCCGCGTCCCGGGACCGCGATTGCCGCGCCGAAGGCGGAGTTGAGCGTGGTGGTCAGGGCCACCGCATTCCCCTCGGCATCGATCACGGAGAGATGCGTCGTCTCGCCGGGACCCGGACCGGGGGCCTCGCCGCCCGCCAGTTCTGCGGACGACAGCGCGCGGCCCGCCGGGATGCGCGCGCGAAGCTCGTCCAGATGCGCTGGGCAGAGCAGGCGAGCCACCGGGACCTCCACGTGATCGGGATCGCCGAGGTAGCGCGATCGATCCGCGAAGGCGACCTGCATCACGCCGGCCAGGCGGTGGGCCTCCGCGACGGGGTTGGCCGCATCCGCCGGTTCAAGCCCGTCCAGCAGTGCCAGCATCTGCAGGACCTCCAGTCCGCCGGCGCTCGGCGGGGGCATGGTGATCACCTCCCGGCCGCGGAACGTGCCCCGGAGCGGCTGCCGGGGGACCACACGGTAGGCGCGCAGGTCGGCAACGTCGAGGATGCCGCCACCGGCCTGGACGCGATCGGCGAGATCCCGGGCCACCGGGCCGCGGTAGAAGCCGGAGGCGCCCCGGCGGGCGATGCGCCGCAGCGTCGCGGCCAGGTCGCTCTGGACCAGCCGCGCCCCCGCCGCCGGCGGTGCACCCCCCGGAAGGAACACCGAGGCGGTGTAGGGATCTTCGGCCAGCCGCCCCTCGTGATCCGCGATGTAGCGGTGCAGCCCCTCCGGTACGACGAACCCGTCCTCCGCCAGGCGGATGGCGGGGGACAGGGCCTCCCCTCGCGACAGGGTTCCGGAGCGCTCCAGCAGTCCGAGCAGCCCGGCGACGCTCCCCGGTACCCCCACCGAGAGCGGTCCGGTCCGGGAGCGCGCCGGGTCCGGCCGGCCGGTCTCGTCCAGGAACATCTCCGGGGTGGAGGCGCCCGGGGCGCGTTCACGGAAGTCGAGGGCCCAGGCCGTCCCGTCGGCGTCCCGGCCCACGGCGAACCCGCCGCCGCCGAGGTTGCCGGCCTGCGGGTAGGTCACCGCCAGCGCGAAGGCGGTGGCCACCGCCGCGTCCACCGCGTTCCCCCCGTCCTCGAGCACCGCCGCGCCGACGGCGGCGGCGGTCGGGTCGGCGGCCACCACGACGCCACCCCTCGCCGCCGCGGCGGCCGCCGGGGCGAGGAGGGCCAGGAGGACCGCCGACAGCAGTGCGGTCGCGGCGTGGCGCGACGGGATCATGGCCCGGCAGGGTACCACAGGGGGCCCGCTTCGCCGTGAACCGTCAGGAGCGCGGTCCGGAGAGCCGTTCCCGCATCCGGTCCAGCTCCTGCCGGACGGACCGGATGCGGATCCCCAGCGAGACCAGGTAGGCGGCCATCAGGATCCAGATGACCGCGTAGGCCCAGAACAGGAAGCGCAGGCGGCGCTCCTCCACGGCGGCGAGGGCGTCCCCCTCGGCCATCGTGTTGAGCTGCGAACCGGAGGGCTGGGCGTGTACGGCGGGCAGGTCAGGCATCACCAAGGGGAGGACCAGCAGCAGCGCCGCCAGGGCGAGGGTTCGGGAGAGCCGGGAAGTCATCGGTCGCGCTCCATCTGCCGGAGCTCCTCGATCTCCTGCTGGGCCCAGCCCAGCCGGATCCGCAGCCCCAGCAGCACGAAGAACAGCAGGAGGAAGGTGACGGTGCTGAACAGGAACACCTGCCGCATCATCGGGTGGAGGCTGCCGCGCTCCAGGACGCCCTGGGGGTGCATGCCGCCCCACCACTTCACCGAGAAGTAGACGAAGGGGACCACGAAGAACCCGAAGATCCCCAGCACCGCGGCGAACCGCGCCCGCTGCTCCGGCTCGTCGACGTACATCCGCAGCAGCAGGTAGGCGACGTAGATCAGCCACAGCAGCAGCGTGAGGGTCAGCCGGGGCTCCCAGGTCCACCAGGCGCCCCAGGCGGGCTTCGCCCAGATGGGGCCGGTGACCAGGACGATGGTGCAGAACAGCACGCCGAGCTCCGCGGCCGCCTGTCCCAGCACGTCCCACCGGGGCTGGCGCGTCTTCAGGTACATGGCGCTGCCGAAGGCGACGATGGCGAAGCCCAGGAAGCACATCATCGCCGAGGGGACGTGGAAGTAGAAGATGCGCTGCACGTTCCCCATCATGCGCTCCTTCGGGGCGTAGAGGAACGCGCCGTAGAGCGCCACCAGGATCCCTCCAGCGGCCAGGAAGGTCAGGACCCACTCGATCCGTCTCCAGAGAGCAGCCACGGTCATTCCTCCACGACGTACTCGAAGAACAGCAGCGCCAGCACCAGCATGATCAGGTCGTAGACCCCGTTGAAGACCAGCGACAGGCGGATCTCCTCCAGCGGGCGCCCCTCGATGATACCCCCGGCGGCTCCCACCGACGAGAGGATCACCGGGATGATCAGGGGGAAGAGCAGGATCGTCAGCAGGAACTCGCCCCGCCGGGTCCGGGCGGACATGGCGGACAGGAAGGTCCCCAGGGCGACGAATCCCAGGGTGTAGAGCAGCATCACGCCGGCCAGGGGCAGGATCACGGGCCCCAGGCTGAAGTTGAACAGGAACGCCGATAGCAGCAGGACCAGCGCCTCCACGAGCAGCACGAAGACCAGGTTCGAGAGGAACTTCCCCAGGTAGACGGCGCTGCGGTCGCCGGGGCAGAGCAGCAGCCCCATCAGGCAGCCGTCCTCCCGCTCGACGACGAAGGAGTGGCCGAGACCCACGATCCCCGCGAAGGTCACCGACACCCAGAGCACCCCGATGCCGACGTCCTCGAACTCCATCTGGGAGAAGTCGAAGGCGAAGTGCAGCACGACCACGAGGAGCACGGCGAAGAACGCCATCGACGACAGCTTCTCCCCGGTCCGGAACTCCAGGCGCAGGTCCTTGAGGGCCATCCGTCCGGCGCGGCGCAGGTAGATCATCTGGCCGCCTCCACCCGCTGCCGGTACTGGCGGGCCAGCTCCTCCTCGGCGACGTCCTCGGGCCGGGCGTCGAGGGCGACCCGCCCGCGGAAGAGCACGACAAAGCGGGTGGACAGACGACGCCCCAGGGCGAGGTCGTGGGAGGTCATCAGCACGGTACGTCCCTGGGCGTGGATGCTCTGCAGCCGGCGGGACAGCAGGTCCGCGGCGTGGGGGTCGAGGCCCGTGTAGGGCTCGTCGAGCAGGACCAGGTCGGGGTCGTGCACGAGGGCCCGGGCGATGGACAGGCGCTGCTGCATGCCGCGGGAGAAGGAGGCCACCCGGTCCCCCTCGCGCTCCAGCAGCCCCATCTGCTCGAGCAGCTCCGTCGTGCGGCCGGTGGGGTCGGCCACGTCGTGCATGCGGGCGTAGAACTCCAGGTTCTCCCGGGCGCTCAGCCCGGCGTAGAGGAACGAGGCGTGGCCCACCAGGCCGATGCGCTCCCGGGCCCGCTCCCCGTCGTCGCCGAGGAGATCCTTCCCGAACAGCCGCACCAGGCCGGAGCTCGGCCGGGCAAGGCGCGCGAGGATCTTGATGAACGTGGTCTTGCCCGCGCCGTTGGGACCGAAGAGGGTGAGGAACTCCCCGTGGTTCACCGTCAGGTCGAGCCCGTCCAGGGCGCGACGGGCGCCGTACACCCGGGACAGACCCTCGACGTGAATGGCCTCGGCCTCCCGGGGTGCCGGCGGGGCGGGGGGGCGGGCCTCGGCCATGCTCAGCCGGCCGTCGGATCCCCGGCGCCGAGGGACTCGAGGCGCGTGAGCACCTCCACCGCCTCCACCTGCAGCCGGTTCCGTAGGTCCGCGTGATCCTCCGCGGAGAGCTTCCCGGTCTGGAGCTCGAAGTCCAGGTCCTGGATCGCGAACAGGAGCTCGCGCCGGCGGGCCTCCAGCTCGCCGCGCTCGTCCCCCTCGGCGACGGGAGCGATCGCGACCGGGGTCGCCAGCGGCACGGCAATCCACGCCAGCACGCCGACGGCGATGAGAATGAGCAGCAAGGCGATCAACGGTTCCACCCACGGCCGGTCCGACGCCGGCGACGGTCCCTCAGCGGTCCAGGGCCTCCAGGTCGCGCTGCAGCCTCTCCAGCATCCGCGGGTCCGCCTCCGGTGCTGCCGGGGGCGGTGCCGCGGCGGCGCGCCGCTCCCGGGACCAGCGGCGGACCTGCAGGCCGAGCAGCAGGGCCGCCGCCAGGAGCACGACCCCCGGGAGCCACCACCCCAGCAGGTTGAACCCCTCCGCCGGGGGCTGGATCAGGATGCCGGTGCCGCGCTGCTCGACCCACTCGGCGACGACCTGCGCCGGCGTGGCGCCGGCATCCAGCCGGGCCAGGATCTTCGCGCGCTCCTTCTGGGCGACGTCGCAGGCGCAGTCGGCGACGGACTGGGTGTTGCAGCCGCAGTAGCACAGCAGCTGGCTCGCGGCCTCCTGCACCCGCGGGTCGTTCGCGGGGTCGTCGGTCTGGGCCGCCAGCGGCAGCGCCGACGCGACCACGAGGGCCGCCAGGGCGAGGAGGGGGAAGCCCCTCCCGCGCTCAGGCACGCCCGGCCGCACGGGCCCTCTCCGGGCCGGCCACCCGGACGCTCACCGGCTGTAGCTGCGGCAGCACGGCGATGCCGGTGCCGAAGATCACGATCATCCAGCCCGTCCAGACGAACCGCACGAGCGGATTGCTGTAGGCCTTGAAGATGGCGGTGTTCGCCCGCGGGTCGAAGTCGATGAACACGAGGTAGAGATCCCCCGTCCACGGCGTGTAACGGTCCACCTCGGAGGTCGACTGTTCCGGGTGGCTGTAGAAGCGGCGCTCGGGGTGCAGCGTGTCCACCGCCCGGTCGCCCTTGAAGACGTGCACCTTCGAGACCACCCGCTCCACGTTCGGGGTCCGCGTGCTGGTGAGTCCCGCGAACTGCAGCGTGTACCCGTCGAAGTCGAAGGTCTCCCCCTCACCCACGTTGGCGGTGATCTCGGTCTGGAAGGCCTGCGAGGCGGTGATGCCGATGAAGAGGACCATCATCCCCAGGTGCACCAGGTAGCCGCCGTAGCGCCGCCGGTTCTTCAGCGTCAGGCCCACGAGGGACGCGAGGTAGCCGGTGCCGACGGTGCGGTGGCGGGCCATGGTGCCCCGGAAGAACTCCAGCAGGATCGTGAAGATCACGAAGCCGGAGAAGGAGAAGCCCATCAACGGCAGCGGCCGGCGCACCCCGGCGACGATCAGCACGACCGCGGTGATCAGCGTTCCCAGCAGCGGGTAGAAGAAGCTCTTCCACAGGTGCTTCGGGGTGGAGCGGCGCCAGGCGATGAGCGGCCCGATGCCCGTCAGGACGATCAGCGCCAGGGCGATGGGGACGTTGACCTTGTTGAAGAACGGCGGGCCGACGGTGATCTGGCTGCCGGTGAAGAACTCGGTGACCACCGGGAACATGGTCCCCCAGAGGACCGAGAACGCCGATCCGACGAACAGCAGGTTGTTGAACAGGAAGGTCGACTCCCGGGAGACCAGCGACTCCAGCCGGTGCTCGGTCTTCAGATCCGGCAGCCGGTAGAGCAGGAAACCGAGGGAGACCATCACCACCGCCCCGAGGAAGCCGACGAAGATGGGACCGATCCAGCCGGACTGCGCGAAGGCGTGCACCGAGGAGACGACCCCGGAACGGGTGAGGAACGTGCCGAAGATCGACAGGGCGAAGGTCGTCAGGATCAGGACCAGGTTCCAGATCTTCAGCATCCCCTTCTTCTCCTGGATCATCACCGAGTGGAGGAAGGCGGTCGCCGTCAGCCAGGGGAGCAGCGCCGCGTTCTCCACCGGGTCCCAGGCCCAGTAGCCGCCCCAGCCGAGCTCCAGGTAGGCCCAGTAGCCGCCCAGGAGGATGCCGGAGCCCAGGAAGAACCAGGCGAACAGGGTCCAGCGGCGGGTCGTGCGGATCCAGGTGTCGTCCAGGCGGCCGCTGAACAGGGCGGCCATGGCGAAGGCGTAGGGGACCGCCATCCCGACGTAGCCCAGGTAGAGCATCGGGGGATGGATGACCATGTAGGGGTTCTGCAGCAGCGGGTTCATCCCGTTGCCGTCGGCGGGCACCCCCGGCAGCGTCTCGAAGGGGTTGGTGTTGAAGTTGATCAGGACGAGGAAGAACGTGACGATGCTGGACAGCGTGGCCGTCACCCAGGGCATCAGGACGCGGTTGCGCCGCTGGTTCTGCAGGATGACCACCACGGTGAAAGTGGCCAGGATCGCCACCCACAGCAGCAGGGAGCCCGCCTGCCCCGCCCACAGCGCCGTCGCCTTGTAGTACCAGTCCATGTGGCGGTTCGAGAAGCTGGCGACGAACTTGATGTCGTAGCGATCGTTGAGGAAGGCCCAGACCAGCGCGCCGGCGGCGGTGACGATCAGCCCCCAGGCGGCGATGGCGGCGCGCTCGCCGCTCTGCACCAGCGAGGCGGAGCGGGTCCCCGCGCCGAGCACCGAGGCCAGGATGGACCAGACGGCGGCGACCAGGGCGATCAGCAGCAGGGTGCTTCCGAAGAAGGCCATGTCAGCGCATTCCCTTCAGGAGATGAACGACCGCCCGTCCTCGCACACCTCCACCCCGCTGCCGCACGGGAGGGAAGAGGCGGGGCCGGCGCTCGCCCGCCGTCAGGCGGACGGCTCGAGCTCGACCTCGGTCTCGTACTTGGACGGGCACTTCGCGAGCAGGGTGTGGGCCTCGAACACGCCGTCCGGCCCCATCACCCCCTCGACCACGACCTCCGCCTCGTCGGTGAAGGTGTCGGGAAGCTCCTTCCCGTAGCGCACCCGCATCGCCTGGGCTCCGTCGGACATCTCGAACACGGCGCCGAGCTTGCCGGGGTCCTTCTCGATGGTCCCGGCCACGACGTTCCCCTTGACGCGGTAGTTGGCCCCCAGGGATCCTGGCCCCTTGGTCAGGTAGTCCGAAACGTCGATGTAGTAGGCCATGTTCCCCTGGATGCTCAGGCCGACGAGCACCAGGATCGCGGCGGTGACGACGACGATCCCGGTCGCGAACTTCCACTGCTTCCTCGACATCGAAGGTCTCCCGTCGAGCGCCCCGGACGAGCCGGCGGGGGCTCGCAAACACCTGCTGGGATGTTACGGAAGCGGGGTCCCGCCCGTCAAGAACGCGGCTCCGGCCGCCGCTTCTTCCCCGTCGGATCCCGTCATGTAGATGTAAAAATCAGTTTCTGTATTGACAAACATGGGATCATGAATATATTAAACGTCGAGAGCTGACAAGCACCTTCCTCCGAATCCCCCTGTTTCACCCTCGGGGAGCCCGGCAAGCCGGGCTGGGGGGGGGGGCCCCCCCCCCCCCCCCCCCACACCCCCCACCCCC
>JASFRI010000201.1:0-7498 GCA_050115015.1 Acidobacteriota bacterium | reverse complement strand
CCGCTCGGGGAAGATCATGCGCCGCCTGCTGCGGGACATCGCCTCCGGCAAGGCGCTGGGGGACACCACGACGCTGGCGGACCCCGCGGTGGTGGCCGACCTCAAGGCCCGCTACGAGCACGAGGGCTGAGGGGAGGCCGCGCCAGGCGCCGTCAGGAGTACGCGGCGATCCCGGTGATCTGTTCCCCGAGGATGAGGGTATGGATGTCGTGGGTACCCTCGTAGGTGTAGACGGACTCGATGTTCGCCATGTGCCGGAATGCCTGGTACTCGTCCATGATGCCGTTCGCGCCGAGGATCTCCCGGCCCAGCCGGGCCACCTCGCGGGCCACCCAGCAGTTGTTCCGCTTCGCCATGGAGACGTGGTGGAACTTCGCCTGGCCGCGCTCCTTCATCCGCCCGACCCGCAGGTTCATCAGCTGGCCCTTGGTGATCTCGTTCAGCATCCAGACGAGCTTCTGCTGCTGGATCTGGAACGCCGCGATCGGTTTTCCGAACTGCACCCGCTCCCCCGCATAGCGTAGCGCCTCGTCATAGACCGCCATGGCGGAGCCGATGGCGCCCCAGGCGATGCCGTAGCGGGCCTGGGTCAGACAGGCGAGAGCGGACTTCAGCCCTTCGGTGCCCGGGAGGAGGTTGGCGGCGGGGATCTCGACGTCCTGGAGCACCAGCTCCGAGGTGACCGAGGCGCGCAGGGAGAACTTCCCCTCGACGTCCGGCGCGCTGAAGCCGGGAGTGCCCTTCTCGACGAGGAACCCGCGGATGCCGTCGGGGGTGCGCGCCCAGACGACGGCGAGATCCGCGATGGAGCCGTTGGTGATCCAGGCCTTGTTCCCGTTGAGCACCCACCGGTCCCCGTGCTGCTCGGCGCGGGTCTCCATCCCGCCCGGATCGGAGCCGTGATCCGGCTCGGTCAGCCCGAAGCAGCCGATCACCTCGCCCCGCGCCATCCGGGGAAGCCAGCGCTCCCGCTGCTCCTCGGAGCCGAAGGTGAGGATGGGATACATGCACAGCGCGCCCTGCACGGAGACGAAGCTCCGCAGGCCGGAATCGCCGCGCTCCAGCTCCTGCATGATCAGCCCGTACGCCACGGGGCCGAGCCCGGCACACCCGTAGCCCTCGATGTTCGCGCCCAGCAGTCCCATCTCTCCCATCGGCGCGACCAGCTCGGCGGGGAACCGGCCCTGGCGGGCGTTCATCGCGATCCCCGGCATCACCTGCTCCGAGACGAAGGACCGGACCGTGTCCCGGATCAGCCGTTCCTCGTCGTCGAGCTCTCCGTCCAGGCCCAGGAAGTCCACTCCCTTGAAGTCCCGCATCAGATCCTCTCCAGGAGCAGCGCCGTCCCCATCCCGCCACTGACACAGAGGGTGGCCAGCCCGAGCCGGGCCGAGCGGCGCTCCATCTCGTGCATGAGCGTCGTGACGATCCGGGTGCCGGTGCAGCCGATGGGGTGCCCGAGGGCGATGGCGCCGCCGTTGACGTTGAGACGGGAACCATCGATCCCCAGCTCGCGGATGCAGGCGAGTGCCTGCGCGGCAAAGGCCTCGTTCAACTCGATCAGGTCGATCTCCTCCAGCCGGACGCCGGTTCGCTCCAGGAGGGCGCGCACCGCGGGCACGGGGCCGATGCCCATGATCCGTGGGTCCACGCCGACCGTCGCGTGGCCCAGGATCCGTGCGGCGGGCCGTGCCGGCAGGGCGCGGGCGTCGTCGAGGGGCATCACGACGCAGGCGGCGGCCCCGTCGGTGATGCCGGAGGAGTTGCCCGCATGGACCGTCCCGTCCTCGCGGAAGACCGGCGCGAGCTTTGCGAGGGATTTCACCGTGACGCCGTCCCGCGGGTGCTCGTCGACCTCGACGGTCCGTGCCCCGCGCCGCCCGGCGACCTCCACGGGCACGATCTCGGCGGCGAAGCGACCGGCCTCGCGGGCGCGCTGGCAACGCTCCTGCGTCCCGGCGGCATATGCGTCCTGCTCGGCCCGTGAGATGCCGTACCGGTCCGCCAGCAGCTCGGCGGTCTCACCCATGATGAGCTCCGAGAGCGGGCAGAGGAAGCCGTCCCGGTACATGCCGTCCACCAGGTCCATGTCGCCCATCCGGACGCCGAAACGCACCCGGTCCAGCATGTAGGGGACCCGGCTCATGGACTCCGTGCCGCCGGCGACCAGCACCCGTGCGTCCCCGAGGAGGATGGCATTGTGGGCGTCGAGGATCGTCCGGATGCCGGAGGCGCAGGCCTGGTTCACCGTCCAGGCGGGGACGGTGTCCGGCAGCCCGGCGCGGCGAACGATCTGCCGCGCCGGGTTGGGCCCGCCGCCGGCCTGCCTGCCGTTCCCGAAGATCAGGGCGTCGACGGTCCCGGCTTCGACCCCCGATCGCTCCAGGGCGGCCCGGACGGTCACCGCGCCGAGCTCCACCGCGGTGAGCGAGGCCAGGCTCCCTCCGAAGCGGCCGATGGGCGTCCGGACGGGCGCGACGATGGCGGTGGCCTGTGGCGTGGTCATCCGCTTCTCCTTCAGGCCCCCTGCCGGGGCCGGATGTCGATGGTGTCTCCCCGCTTCAGACCGAGCGCCCGCGCCGCCGACGCGCGAGGGGCGGCGATCTCGACCCGCTCGGCGGCGTTGACCAGGAACGCGGCCCCTCCCTTCGGGATCTCGTGGTAGCTGCGCACCTCCAGTCCGATCCGGTGCGTCCCCGCCACAACCTCGAGGGGAGCGGAGGCCTGCCCGCGCAGCGCCTCGAGCTCCACCCGCGAGATGCCGGATACCACGTTGCCGAAGCGGTCGACGGACCAGATCACGCCGCGCAGCGACCCGTCCGGCATCGTCCGGGTCCGGGGCAGCTCGAGGCGCACCCAGTCGTCGATCCGCTCGCCGAACTGCGCGGGGTCGATCCCCTTCGCGAGCCACCCTGCCGCCGGGGCGAACACGTCACGTCCATGGAACGTGTCGCTGACGGGGTTGCGAAAGTAGTGCGTCGAGGTCAGGTGATGGACGGAGCGGACCTCCTCCACCTCAGGGATCAGCGAGAGCACGCCGTTGTCGGGGGCCAGAAATCGGTGGTTCTCGGAGACGACGAGCAGCGGCCTGCGCGCGGATCCAACGCCCGGGTCCACTACGACCACGTGGATGGTGCCCTGCGGAAACCACGGGAAGCCGCAGCGGAGACGGAAGGCTCCGTCCAGGACATCGTGAGGCAGCACCTCGTGGGTGAGATCGACCACGGTGGCCGACGGAAGGACGCGCAGCAGGACCCCCTTCATGGCGGCGACGTACGTGTCGCTGCTGCCGAAGTCCGTCGTGAGGGTGATGACCGGGTGGCGCTCCGGCATGGGGAACCCGTCAGGACGAGGGCTGCGGCTGGTAGTTGCAGACCAGCAGCTTCTCGACGGTATCGAACAGCACCATCATCCGCTGCGGAGAGCGGACCTCCGTGACCTCGCCGAACCCGAAGGTCGGGTGGGAGATCACGTCGCCCAGCTGATAGGCACCGCCGATGTCGTAGGTCCGGGCGCCTGCCTTCTGCTCCTCGGTGAGGGTGAGCCCGACCTTGCGGCGGCTGGCCTTGCCGCCGCCGGACTTTCGGCTCTGCGGGGGATTCGGGCGCAGGTAGTGCTCGCCGTTGCACACGTCGCAGATCACCCGCGCCGCCTTTCCCCCGGCCGGGAGGGACTTCACCTTGTGGCGCGCCATCTCACGGCACTTGGTGCACCAGCTGTCGACCTCGTCTCCTACCTTCATCACATCGACCACGAGAACCCTCCTGGCCCGCGGCGCAGCCACGAGCCCTCGCCTCGATTCCGGGGATCGGTCCCGCCGGAGAGAGCGGCGGCGGAAACCGGCAAGCAGCTCATTCTACCGGAGTTTGACTCGCCTGCCAAACCGCGGGGTTGTGGTAGTGTCCTGCCGATGCGTCCCGCCGCCAGCGTGAGGATCGGTGTCCTCCTCTCGGTCGCCCTGATGGCCGCCGGTCCCCTCCGGGGAAGCCAGGGGGGGATGGAGTCGCTGCCGGCGCTCGGCCTCGGGACGTCGTGGCGGGACGGGGCCGCCCCCGCGCTCCCGCCGCCCGGAAACAAGGAGGGGGATCCGCTGTTCCTTCGCCTCGTGGTCCCCCGGGAGCGGCTGCAGCCGGAGCCGGGGGGGCCCGTCGAGCTCGCCGGCCTGCAAAGCATGCTGGAGCGGGCGGCGGGGTCCAGGATCATCCTGTGTCTCACCGGGGAGCGAGCGCCGGATCCGGAGGATCCGATCGCGCTTCGGGCCTGGCTGGACCTCGTACGGCGCGTCGCCGAGGGCGTCGGGGACCGCGTGCAGCTCTTCCAGGTCTGGGACGCTCCGGATGCCGCCGGCGGCTGGCCCGGGGCCGAGGGAGCGCGCGTCTACGCGTTCCTGTACAGGAGCACCGCGGTGACCGTCCGCTCGGTGCTCCCCCGGGCGCGGGTCCTGCCGGGAAGCCTGCGGCCGGGCAGCGCCGACTACCTCGAGGAGCTCTACGATGACGGCATCGCTCCGTATGCGGACGCCGTGGCCCTCGACGCCCGGGAGGGCCTCGACCTGGAGGGGATACGCCACCTCGTGCTGGCCCGGGATACCGCCAGCCCGATCTGGCTGACCGACCTGCCCGTGGCAGCCGGCGAGGCGCTGCTCGGGGCCGCGGCCCGGGGAACCGCGGCGGGGGCGTCGCTGATCCTGTTCGAGGCCGACGGCCTGGATCTCCGGGAGCTGGAGTCCGTTCACCGGCTCCTGCCCGGGTCGATGGCGCCCATGCCGTCATCCGGGGCCCGGTTCCTGGGCCCGGGGGGCGCGCCGCTGGACGTGGAGGCGCATGGTCTCGTCGACCCCGACGGAGTCCGCGTCCTGCTGGTCTACCGCCCGCGGGACCCGGAGCCGCCGAACGCGCGGCTCCTGCTGGATACGGACCGGGTCCGGGAGCCGCTGCTCCTGGACCCCGTCGGGGGAGGGACCCGGGACCCGGGGGTCTATATCCCCGACCCCGCCTCCGGGAATACCCGGCTCGACGTGCCGCTGGGCCCGGGATGGCGGGCGCTGGTCTACCGCAGGTTGCGGGATGCCGCCGGGGAGGGGCTCTCCGGCTCGCTGGAGGTGTCCGGGGCGGCGGAAACGACGGTCGAGGAGATCCTGGCGGCGCACCAGGCCTTCCAGGCGGCGCAGGACGACAAGCTGGCGACCTACGTGGCCGACTCGCAGATGGACCTGCACTTCCAGCTCGGCGCCGGCCGCTCCCTGGACGTCACGTTCCTCCAGACGTTCTACTACCGGTCCGGCGCGGGATCCGAATGGGAGCTCGATCAGATGCTGATCAACGGTGTCCGGTGGCGCGCCAAGAAGATCCCCCGGTTTCCCTTCGTGCAGCCCGACAAGGTGGTGACGCTCCCTCTCGATATCCACCTCGATCGACGCTATGCCTACGAGCTGCTCGGGACCGCGGAGGTGGACGGCTACGCCACCTGGAAGATCGGCTTCGAGCCGCTGGATCCCGACGCGGGTCTCTACCGGGGGACCGTGTGGATCGACCGGCGGACCTACGCGAGGGTCCAGATGGCCGTCCGCCAGCGCGGGCTGGAGCCGCCGTTCGTGTCCAACGAGGAGGTGAACCACTACGTCCCCGTCCTGGGTCCCGACGGCACGGAGCACTGGGTGCTGGCCAAGATCATCGGCGCACAGCTCTATACGGTCTCGGGGCGGAGCTTCGTGGTGAACCGGGAGGTCTACTTCTCGGACTTCCGGATAAACCCGCCGGACTTCGACGAGCGGCAGCAGGAGGCCTACGCCTCGGACCACCGCATCCTCCGGGACACCGACCAGGGCTACCGCTGGCTCGAGAAGGGGCCGGAGGGGGACCGGAAGGTGGACGAGAAGATCAACCGGGATCAGCTGTTCTGGCTCGGGGGCGTCTTCTACAACGAGGCCGCCGACTTCCCGGTCCCGCTGGCGGGGGTGAACTACTTCAGCTTCGACGTGCGCGGCTCGGGCACCCAGATGAACGTGTTCTTCGCGGGAGCGCTTCTGGCCCTCAACGCGACCTACCCGGACCTGGGGGGCACGCCCCTGGAGATCGGGGGGGATGTGTTCGGCCAGGCATTCGCCCTGACGGACCGCCTGCGGTTCGACGGCGAGGAGATCGAGGCGGGGAACGTGGAGCGGCGAACACAGACGGTGCGGCCGTTCCTCGCCGCCCCGCTGGGGAACTTCTGGCGGGTGACGGGGGAGTACGAGTTCGCCTGGGACCAGTTCGGACGGACCGATGACACCGCCGATGATTTCCGGATCCCGGCGGACACCGCCGTCCATACCCTGGGCCTGCGGCTGAACTTCAATCGCAAGGCCTGGTCGCTGGTGCTCGACGGGGCGCGCTCGCGGCGGGATCGGTGGGAGCCCTGGGGCACGCCGGAACAGCAGGCCGCCTTCGACCCGGACACCCGGGAGTACCTGCGGTGGGGGGCCGCCCTGGCCAAGGAGCTCTATCTGCCCTTCTTCCAGAAGCTGCGTTTCGAGGGGGAGTGGGCCGGCGGTGAGGACCTGGACCGGTTCTCCCGGTACCAGTTCGGGTTCTTCTCCGGTCCCAGCCTGCGGGGGTTCTCGGGATCGGGCATCCGTTTCGATCAGGGGGCCATCACCCGGATCCAGTACTCGTTCAACCTCCTCGAGGCCATGCGCTTCAGCGTGGACCTGGGGCATGCCCGCGTCCTCGATCGCGCCGATGACCAGGGGTACACGTCCCACACCGGACTCGGGCTCTCGGGGAACTTCGTCGGCCCCTGGGGCACCCTCATGAACCTCAGCTGGGGGATCGCCCTCGACTCGGACGCGCCGGGGGTGCGGGGGGAGCAGGAGGTCCAGTTCTTCTTCCTGAAGCTCTTCTGACCCCGGCGGAGGTCACGTCCGGCCGCGTGAGGCGGCGTCCCGCCTCAGAGCCGCACGCGACGGGTCCACAGGATGCCGGAGATCGCCTCCACGGAGCGGACGAGATCGTCGGGAACCCGGCCGTCGGTGTTCAGGACGCCGAGGGCCGTGCCGCCGCTGTGATCGCGCCCCATCGCCATCTGGGCGATGTTGATCTGCGCGTCGCCGAGCAGGGTGCCGACCTTTCCGACGATGCCGGGGCGATCGTCATTCGAGTAGAGAAAGATCTCTCCCTCGGGGTCCACCTCGAGATGGTAGTCGTCGAGGCGCACGATTCGTGGCCGGTTCCGGCCGAGCAGCGTGCCCGCCACGGAGCGGGTCCGTTCGGGACCGCGGAACGTGACGGTGATCAGGTTGGAGAAGTCCCCGTGATCGCCGCGGCGCACCTCGGTCAGCGCGATCCCCAGCCGCCGTGCCAGGGCCTGGGCGTTCACCTCGTTCACCGGTTCCTGCAGGACGTTCCGGAGATAGCCGGTGAGGACCGCCGCGAGCAGCGGGTCGCTGGGAAGCTCCAGGACCTCGCCGAACCACTCGACGCGGATCTCCTCGACGGGTCCGTCCACGAGATAGGCCTGC